>CAKUMG010001535.1 GCA_934667465.1 uncultured Actinoplanes sp.
GCGGCCGGAGGCGAGCAGCACCTGCTCCTCTTCGAGCTTGAAGAGCAACAGCTCCATCAGCTCGCGCGCTCGCCACAGGACGCTGGACAGTTCGATCAAGCTCACGCGCGCCTCCGCCGGCCGACGTCGTCCCCTGTTCGTCTTGCCACTCGGCAGGCCAAGGTCGCCCCTGAGGGGTTTCGACCTGAGGATTCCGGCCCGGATGCAACCAAATGGCAACCGTAAGTCACGGACACGGCACCCTGAGTAACAGAGAGTTTCTCTTGTTCACGGTGAACAGCTCGCGCGAGCGCGGGCCTACGCCTGAGGGGGAATTCCATGACTGCCGTCGCCGCGGCCACCGCCGCGAACGTCGCCACCGCCTACGAGCAGGAGCATCTGATCCGGGAACACATCCCGCTCGTCGGCCACCTGGTCCGCGACATGCTGAGCCGGGTGCCCTCGCACGTCAATCGCGACGACCTGACCTCGGCCGGCCTCGCCGCGCTGGTCACGGCCGCGCGTGGCTTCGACCCGTCGCGGGGCATCCCGTTCGCCCGGTTCGCCGCCACCCGCGTGCGCGGCGCGCTCCTCGACGAGCTGCGCCACCTGGACTGGGCGTCCCGGTCCGTCCGATCCCGGGCTCGCAAGACCGACACCGCGCGCCAGGAGCTGACCGCCACGCTCGGCCGGACGCCGACCCAGCAGGAGCTGGCCGGATTCCTCGGCATCGCGGTGGACGAGCTCAAGGAGGTGGAGGACGACGTGCAGCGCGCGGTCGTGCTCAGCCTGCAGGGCTTCACCACCGGCGCGGCGGAGGACATGGTCACCGAGCGCACCGCCGGCCCGGAGGATCTGCTGCTGCACCGGGAGAAGATCGGCTACCTGCACAACGCGATCGAGGCGCTGCCGGACCGGCTGCGCACCGTGGTCAACGGCTACTTCATGCAGGAGCGGCCGATGGCGACGATCGCGGCCGAGCTGGGCGTGACCGAGTCCCGCGTCTCCCAGCTGCGCGCGGAGGCGCTGACGCTGCTGCGCGAAGGGCTCAACACGCACCTGGACCCGGAGCTGATGGACCGCAGGGACAAGAAGGACGGGTGCGTGGCCCGCCGCCGGGCCTCCTACTACCAGGAGGTCGGCTCGCTCGGGAACCTGCACACCCGGCTCGCGTTCACCGACCACCACGGGGTCCCGATCGCGATAGCGGCCTGACTCAGACCCCGTACGGCGCCGCCGATCCTCAGGTCATCGGCGGCGCCGGCTCCGTGAAGCACCCGCCGGCCGAAAGCCAGAAAGTCTCTCGCGAAATCTCAAGAGGGAGCCCCCCGCGCCGAATAGTCATGGCGTACGGCGCACGGATGTGCCGCACAGGGGCCCGATATCAAGGAGGAATTTCCATGGGTCTTCGTATCAACCAGAACATCGCCGCGCAGAACGCCTACCGGAACCTGTCCGTCACGGACGGTCAGATGGCGAAGTCGCTGGAGAAGCTGTCCAGCGGTTTCCGCATCAACCGGGCGGCCGACGACGCGGCTGGTCTGAGCATCAGCGAGGGCCTGCGCGCCCAGACCGGTGGCCTCAAGGTCGCCGTTCGCAACGCGCAGGACGGTATCAGCGTCGTGCAGACCGCTGAAGGTGCGCTCACCGAGGTGCACAGCATTCTCCAGCGTATGCGTGACCTGTCGGTGCAGGCGTCGTCGTCGGGTTCCAACGACCTCGACGCTCGTTCCGCCAGCAACACCG
>CAKUMG010001536.1 GCA_934667465.1 uncultured Actinoplanes sp.
GTCCTGCGCCACGACCACCGCCGGCCGGCGGGCCGCGGCCACCTCGGCGACGGCGTTGTGCCCGCCGTGCACGACGACCACCTCGGCGCGCTGCAGTGCGGTCCACACGTCTTCGTCGCCGTCGGCGTGCCCGGCCGATCCGGGGACGCGGTACTCCCACGACCACCCCGGCGTCGCCGCGCGGGCGGCGGCGAAGTCGGCGTCGCTCACGTCCCGGCCGCCGCTGCCGAAGAGGACCAGCACCGTTCCCCGCCGGGCGGCGCCGGCGTCCGTCGGGAGGCCGTCGAAGCGGGAGAACGCCCCGACGTGCGTGACCGGCGTCCCGGCGCTGCGTTCGTCGATCTCCTCGCGGGGGGCCGGCCAGGGGGCGACCAGTGCCGAGGCCAGGCGGCGGCCCAGGCGGTGGGGCGGGTCGGACCGGTCGCCGAGCATCGCGAAGACGACGACCGGGACGCCGCACAGGCGGGCCAGCGCCGTCACCTCGACCGAGACGTCGGTGACGAACAGGCTCGGGCGTGCCCGCGCGATCCAGGTCGCGATCGCGGCGTGGCGGGCCTGCAGCCCGGCGTGGTGCAGCGGTGCCCAGTGCAGGGCGCCGTCAGCGGTGGCCGTGGTCCGGTCGACGGGCTCGTCGTCGTCCCGCGCGAGCTCGATCCACTCGCCGTCGAAGCCGGCCGGGGGACCGGAGGAGCCGAAGGCGGTCACCGGCGTGCGCAGGTGCCGGCTGACGGCGAGCAGCCGCTGCTGGTGCCCGGCGCCGTGGGAGTGCACGTACCAGCCGATCACGCCGACGCCCCCCAGGCCCGGGAGCCGCCCGCGACGACCTGCCGGTACAGGTCCCGGTGTGCACGGGCGATCTCGAGCCGCTGCGCGAGGCGGTCGTCCCTCGTCAGGGCAGGGCCGGCGCCTGCGGCCATCGCGCGGGTCAGACCGTCGGCGAGCGCGGCGGGGTCGTGCAGGTCCACCTGGACGAGCGGCTGCTGCTGGTGCAGGTACCCGATGCGACCGGCGACGACCGGCACCCCGAGGTCGGCGCACAGCTCCAGCCACCCCGAGTGGGTGCCGTGGCCGTAGCCGAGGACCGAGGCGTCCAGGCCGCGCAGGTAGGCGAGCAGACCGGCGTCGTCGAAGCGGCCGTGCACGCGCAGGTCGAGCGCGCCGGACGCGGCAGCCGCCCGCAGGGTCGTTCCCAGTTCGGTGTCGTGCCGCGGGAACGCCGGGTCCAGGGCCTCGGCGTGCACGTCCACCCGCAGCTCCGCCCGGGGGAGGAGGGCGACCGCCTCGACCAGCGAGTGCAGCACCGGCCGCGCGACCAGGTTGGCGCGCAGGCTCTTGAGGTGCAGGCCGACCACCCGGCGCCCGCGGTGCGCCCGGGGGACGCCGATCTCGTCGAGCGGCGCCACGTGCGGATGCGGGACGACGACGGCCCGCCGGCTCCAGCGGTGCGCCACCTCGGCGGCCGCGCCGGGGGTGAGCGTCACGACCGCGTCCGCCGCCGCGACGAGGATGCCGAGCAGCCGGCCGTAGTCCTCCTGCGCCGTCAGGTGCGGGTTCTGCAGGTCGTGGACGGTCACCACCAGGCCCCGGCCGGCGGCGCGCAGCGCGGCCACGAGCGCATGCAGCTGCTCGGGCGTGCGGCCCTCGAACCCGAAGTGGACGTGCAGGACGTCGAAGAGGTGGCGGTTCGCCACGACCCACGCCGCATCGAGCGCAGGGGAGGGGC
>CAKUMG010001537.1 GCA_934667465.1 uncultured Actinoplanes sp.
GGCGTCCCGAACGCGGCGGCCCCCTCGACGCAGCGGTCAGTGACACACGGCGAGTAGAACGGCGTCAGATAGTGGTCCTCCTCCACGAAATACCACTTGTGCATGAACACGCGGACGGTCGCGTAGGTAACCCAGGCGCTCAGCCCGACGAACGTGATCAGCGGCGGGAACCACCACCGGTCCGTCCGCAGGGTCCGCGCCGCGATGGCGGCGCGCGAACGGCCCGCCTCCGGCTTCGTTGCCGTCGTCATTCGACGTCTCCCTGACAGTTCTCTGTCTGCGGGCGCGCGTGGGGACAGGCCCCGGACCGGGGATGTGCGTCCGCGATGTGTGGCACACGTTACAGCGAAGGTCAGGTTGATGTCAGTGCGGAAAGCCGATCATTGTCCATTCGGAAAGATCAATTGGTGGGGCGTATTGAAGATCGACTGACGTCTTATCAGAGATCCGGCGACTGCAAGCGTCGAATGGGGCCGCCGCAGGGGTCGGGAGAGAGTCGCACGAGCTCGTCGGTCACGGCGCGGCCGTCACCGGTGCGGGGCGCGACGTAGAAGGCCGGCGTGCGCGGGCCCTGGGCGTCCAGGGCCTCGGCGTAGGCGGTCCGGGCGTCGAGCAGCTGCCGCCAGCCGTCGACGGTGTGCGCGGCGTCGAGCCGTCCGAGGTGGAGGCGCAGGGCCACGTTCTCGTTCCGTACCGCCCGGGCCCGATCCTGCGGGGAACCGGTGGCGCCGGGCGGGATCAGGCGGTTGAGGCGCTGCTCCAGCTCGAGGCAGGCGGAGTCGCGGTACGCCCGGTCCTCCCGCACGTCGTCGGCATCCTCCCGGAAATCGGACACCGAGGCGATCACGGCGAGCGCGCCGGCGCAGAGCGCGAGCACGATCAGGGCGGCACCGGCACCGACGGCCCCCAGGAACCACCGGCGGCGGCGCCGCTTCTGCGGGTCGTCCTCGGGCCCGGCCAACGAGAAACGCCCGGCGCGGCTGCGCGGGGCGGCGCCGGGATCCGGCCGTGCTCGTCCGCGGGCGAACGAGATCCGGCTCGCCTTACCGCGCCCGGCCGCCCCGGAGCCCTGGCCCACCGAGGTCCCGGCGTCGGTCTGCCCCGCGTCGGTGCTCCCGATACCCGGGCCGCCGGCGTCGTCCGGACCCGTGGGGTTGCTCGATGCCGTGCTGGGCGTCGATGCCGACTCCGCGGCGGCCTGCTCCGGGCCCGGAGGTGACGGCACGGACCCGGCCGACACGGCTGCCGGCCCGGTCTCGTCCGGCGTCGATGCGGACCCGGACGGCGTGTCGCGCGGCGTGTCGCTCACCGGCCCAGTGAAGCACGCCCTTTCATCCATCGCCCGCCGTCGCCGCCACTCACGTCGCCGGCCCGCGCCTGCCTCGCCGGGCCCACGTGCCGGGCCCACCCACGTGCCGGGCCCAAGCTGGTGCCGGGTCAGCCGGAGGCGTTGCCGGTGAGGTTCCAGGAGGCGAGGTGCAGGGCCGAGGCCGTGTAGCGCACGCCCGACCAGCGGTCCGGCAGCGGCAGCGCCTCGGCACCCACCGCCAGGACCGCGCCCGGGCCCAGCGCCTGCGGGTAGGACTGGGTGAAGCGCATGTTGCCGACAGCCGCCGTGATCTCGCCGTCCTCGACGAGCCAGACGCCGTTGCGGGTGAGCCCGGTGACGACGAGGCTCTTCTGGTCGAGCACGCGCGTGTACCAGAGGTCGCTGATCAGCAG
>CAKUMG010001538.1 GCA_934667465.1 uncultured Actinoplanes sp.
ACGCCGACGCGCTGAAGAGGGTCACCCGCGAGCAGATCGAGGCCGGACCGGACAACATCTGGCGGTACGCGGCGCTCCTTCCCGCGGGCCAGGACCCGGCCGAGCGGATCACGCTCAACCCCGGCATGACGCCGCTGGTCTCCGCGCCCGCGCTCGCCGCGGAGCTGGGCATGACCGGCGCGCTCTGGATCAAGGACGACTCCGCGAACCCGACGCACTCGTTCAAGGACCGGGTCGTCTCGGTCGCGCTCTCCGCCGCTCGCGGCCTCGGGTTCACCCGGTTCGCCTGCGCCTCGACCGGCAACCTGGCCAACTCGGTCGCCGCGCATGCGGCCCGGGCGGGCGTGCCGTCGATCGTCTTCATCCCGTCCGACCTGGAGCAGGGCAAGATCATCACCACCGCGGTGTACGGCGGGGAGCTGGTCGCGATCGAGGGCTCCTACGACGACGTCAACCGGCTGTGCAGCGAGCTGGTCGAGACGGACGAGTTCGAGGACACCGCGTTCGTCAACGTCAACGTCCGGCCGTACTACGCGGAGGGCTCGAAGACGCTCGGCTACGAGGTGGCGGAGCAGCTCGGCTGGCGCATCCCGGAGCAGGTCGTGATCCCGATGGCCAGCGGCGAGCTGCTGACCAAGGTGGACAAGGCGTTCTCCGAGCTGGTCGAGATCGGCCTGGTCGACGCCCCGGCGAACGGCTGGACCGTGTTCGGCGCCCAGTCCGCCGGCTGCAACCCGATCGCGGTCGCGCTGCACGAGGAGACGGACGAGATCCGTCCGGTGCGCCCGACCGGCATCGCGAAGTCGCTGAACATCGGCGACCCGGCCGCCGGCCTCTACGCGCTGGAGGCGGTCCGCCGCACCGGTGGCTGGATGGACTACGCGGACGACGACGAGATCCGCGACGCGATCCGGCTGCTCGCCCGCACCACCGGCGTCTTCGCCGAGACCGCGGGCGGCGTGACCACGGCCGTACTGGCCAAGCTGGTCAAGTCCGGCAGGCTCGACCCGTCCAAGGAGACCGTCGTCTACAACACCGGCGAGGGCTTGAAGACGCTGGACGCCGTGGCGAGCCTGGTGGGCCCGACGCACACCGTGAAGCCCTCGCTGCGATCGGCGCGTGAGGCGGGCCTGCTCGGCTGATTGATCACCCTCCGGGGTGGAGGTCGAGGCAGCGTGTAGCGGAATGCCTTGACGTGATCCTTGCAACAAACTCGACGACCCAGTGCCGATCGTTCATCGAGGTGCTGTGCACGCGTCTCCCCGACCAAAATTCGCTGGCCCGATCGCGGCCCCGGTGTGCACTCTGCACGGCATGAGCCTGAGCATCGCCACGTTCGACCCCGCCGACGACTCGGAGTGCGGGGAGGCGGCGGCGATCATGCGGCTCGCCTACCTGGCCGAGACCCCGGACCTGCCCGCCCTCAGCCCGCGGCGATACATGGCCCGGTTCCGCAACCCGCAGATCGGTGAGCGGCGGATCGGCTTCCTGGCCAGGATGGACGGTGTCGCCGCCGGCACCGGCCTGCTCATCCTGCCGGACGAGCAGAACCGCGAGGCCGCGATGATCGAGCTGCACGTGCGGCCCGAGCACCGCCGCCGCGGCATCGGCCGCGCACTGCACGACCACCTGACCGGCATCATTCGCGCGGAGCACCGCACCACGGTCCGGGCGAACACGTCGGAGTCGCTGCCCGGCGGTCCGGCGCGGCCCGGTGACGGC
>CAKUMG010001539.1 GCA_934667465.1 uncultured Actinoplanes sp.
GTCGACCGGGCGCGAGCGACCGGGGCGCTGGACGACCCGGTGCTGCGCGAGGAGCTCGCGCGCTTCCTGGTCGAGGCCGCTCACCGGCGTCTGCCGAACGGCAGAATTCACGCGCCGACAGAATCGGACTTAGGTTGACAGAAGCACCGGAACCGGGCCCTTGCCGGGACAGCGTTGCGACATCTCTCGTGCAGGACGGTGACATAGCACGAGCAGCGTGATGGGCATGGGAGTCGTCACCGCACTGGACGGGCTACGTGGCCTGGCCGTAATCGGCGTGCTGCTGTTCCACACCGGGCATCTGCCCGGCGGGTTCCTCGGCGTCGATCTGTTCTTTGTGCTGTCGGGTTATCTGATCACCGGCCAGTTGCTGCACCAGGCCCGGGGCTCGCTGCTCGCGTTCTGGGGCCGCAGGATCCGGCGGCTGGTGCCGGCGCTGGCCGTGATGACGGCCGTTGTGTGTCTGCTGGTCTGGGCGGCGGGTTCACCGGACCTGCTGCGCACGACGCTTGACGACGGGCCCTGGGTGCAGGCGAGTCTGGTCAACTGGCATCTGCTCGCCGAGTCGGCCGGCTACTGGGACGAGTTCGGTGAGCCCCGCATCTTCGAGCACCTGTGGAGTGTCGCGGTCGAGGAGCAGTTCTATCTCGTGTGGCCGGTCGTCGTACTGCTTGTGGCAGGACGGCGGCTCTGGCAGGTCGCGGCCGCGGGCGCGCTCGCGTCGCTGCTGGTCATGATGATGCTGCTGGATCCGGCGGACCCGAGCCGGGTCTACACCGGCACCGACACCCGGGCGTTCTCGCTGCTGCTCGGTGCGCTCGCCGCCACGGCGCCGGTCGGGAAGCTGCTGGACAGGCTGGGCAGCCGCGCAGCGAACGTGACGGCCGCGGTGCTCGTCGCCGGACTCGCAGTGTCGTGGCTGGTCGCCGACGGGACCGGCAGCATGTGGCTGTTCACCGGCGGGCTTTTCGTCCACGCACTGGCGTCGGCTACCTTGATCGCGCTCTGTGCCCGCGATCAACGCCTGCTGGTCGCACGGGCTCTGTCCTGGCGACCGCTGCGCTGGGCCGGGCTCCTCTCCTACAGTCTCTATCTGTGGCACTGGCCGGTCATCGTGCTGCTGTCGCCTGAGCGCACCGGTCTGGACGGCTGGGCGTGGACAGCCGTGGTCGTCGCCATGTCCACCGGCACGGCGGTCGGGTCGAAGTACGTGGTCGAGGACCCGATCCGCTACCGGGCGCGCTGGGCGCAGGGACGTACCGGGCTGGCCGTCTTCGCTGTCGTCATGACGACGCTCGCCGGGCTCTGGCTGCTGGTGCCGTCGCCCGCGCCGGTGACGATCGATGTCACCGACCTGGGATGACCGGGCACGCGCGGTCCTTGGCCGATTCGGGCGAATCCAGCGTGAAGGACACCCGCACCCGGGCCTGACGCGGTTCGCCGCGCTGCACGGCCACGCCCAGAGCGGTGCAAACAATCTGGTCGATACCGCGGGCGGTCACTTCGTAATCGGCGAGTGGCACGGACAGGTGGATCAGGCCCGGTGATGTGGTCACCACCGGCCGGCCGCCGGTCGCCGAGATCTCGCTACGCAGGCCAGGCTCGTTGGGCGGCCCGCTGAACAGCAGGGCCACCGCCTCGGCGACGGTGCCCAACCGGCCGGTACGACGCAGCTGCGGCACCAGGTGGTCTCGGTCGTCGACGAAGTACAGCGTCACTC
>CAKUMG010001540.1 GCA_934667465.1 uncultured Actinoplanes sp.
GGGCTGGAGCGCGTACGGGATGCACGAGTTCGTCGTCCCGGAGGGCTACTTCCTCGGGCCGGGCAAGGACGGGCACGGCCAGTCCGGCGCGACGTGGAGCCGGCTGACCCGGCTGGTCGACAAGGCGCTCAAGGACGGCAAGGTGCCGTGGGTCAGCGAGCACAACAAGCTCGAGGTGGCGCGCGCGATCGAGTACTACCGCGGGTCGCTGCTGGTGTTGCGCGACACCCCGGAGAACGCGGTCGTGTGGCAGCTGATGGAGGAGCTGATCGGGCCCGGGCGCAAGGTCATGGACGTATATATCTGGACGGTTTAGTCAGTCTTTTCCGATTGTCGCCCGCCGAGAGTGGTGCCCGGCCGATCATAGGGGGATGAGCGCCACTTCCGCCGCGGGTCTCGCCGCCTCGGGCGGAGTCACTACTGTCGCGGGTCTCGCCTCCTCGGACGGGGCTGCTGCGGGTTCCGCTTCCTCGGACGGGGCTGCGCCCGAGGTGGAGATGGCGCCCGGCGGCATGTCGCAGGGGGCGGCGGACCGGCTCGCCGCGCTGACCGCCCGGGCGGCCGGGTCGGGCTGCGCGATGATCCACCTCGCGGAGGGGCGGCACACCCGGCTGATCGGCGGGCACAACATGCCGGCCGGCTTCGAGCAGCAGACCCGGGTGCCGCGCTCGACGACCCTGGCCGGCATCGTGCTGCGGACCGGCTTCCCCGTCGTCGTCGCCGACACCCACGCCGACCCCCGGGTGCCTCCGGACGCGCCCGTGCTGACCGTGGGGCTGCGCTCGTACGCGGGATTCCCCGTCCGCAGCCCCGACGGCGACATCGTCGGCGTCTGCGCCGTGATGGACTACCACCCCCGCGACTGGCAGCCCGACGAGCTCACCGCCGTCGACGACGGCGCGCAGGCGTGCACCGCGTTCGTCGCCGAGCAGCAGGCCCGCGAGGGTGAGCACCGGCAGCGGATGTTCCGGGACACCCTGCTCGACAGCATGGACACCGGCGTCGCGGCCTGCGACGCGAACGGGACCCTGGTCGTGATCAACCGTTCGCTGCGCGAGCGGCTGCAGGTGCCCGCGGCCGGTGCCTCCGGCGACCCGTCCGGCCGCCCGCCGATGCAGGCCGAGGAGTGGCTGGCCCGGCTGCCGATCACCCAGCCCGACGGTACGCCGGTCGGGGCGCGCCAGGCGCCGCTGCTGCGCGCGCTCGACGGCGGGCACGTGCGCGGCGTCGACCAGATCCTGCACACCCGCGACGGGCGCCGGTCGCTGCGGGTCAACGCCCACCCGATCACCGCGGACACCGGCGAGCTGCTCGGCGCGGTCTCGGTCTTCCACGACGTCACCGAGGTGCACCGCGCCGCCGAACTGCACCAGCAGCTCAGCCGCAGCAAGGACGACTACCTCAACCTCGTCGGCCACGAGCTGCGGACCCCGGTCACGATCATCCACTCGTACCTGGAGCTGCTGCTCGACAGCGACCCGGACACCCCGCTCAGCGACGTCTCCGGTCTGCTCGGCGCCGCCCAGCGCGGCAGCGAACGGCTGCGCCGGCTCGTGGAGGCGCTGCTCGACCTGTCCCAGCTCGACGCGGGCCACTCCCGGATCACCAGAACCGGCATCGACCTCAGCTCGGTCGTGGCCGGCGTCGTGCACGCGGTCGTCGAACGCGCCGCGGCCAAGGGCATCGCCGTCGGCCTCGACGCCCCGGAACGCACGCCG
>CAKUMG010001541.1 GCA_934667465.1 uncultured Actinoplanes sp.
ACCACCGGCCGTTCCGAGGAGCAGATGTCGCCGGCCAGCCGCTCCAGCGCCTGCGTATGACCGGTCTCGGTCGGGTCGATGCTCCTGGCGTTGAAGTCGTGCTTGTACTTCGGCGAGCGGAACGCGTCCTCCAGCGCTGCGACGTAGGTGTCGTTCTCGTCGCCGACGGTCAGCAGATAGGTGGTGACCGGCTGGGCGTCCCGAAGTTCCTGGATGTAGCGCAGGCCGACGGCCACCTCGTCGGAGTTGGTCGGCGATACCCGGTACAGGTGCGGGTAGCTGCCGCCGTTCAGTTCGTCGGCGGTGATGGACGACCCCACCATCGGTACGCCGGCCGCGGACAACCGGGCGGCGAAGTCCCTGGTGGTCGTCAGACTGGGCCCCAGTCCCGCGACCACCGCCAGGTGATCCGGTCCACGGCGCTCGATCAGATCCGTGGCGACCTGCTCCCACGCCACGGCGTCGTGACCAAGGTTCGCCACCGCCAGCCGAACCCGTAGATCACCCGAGGTCTTGACCTTCGCGTTCGCCTGCACCTGTGCGGCGTAGGCGCCGTAGAGCTGGCGCACCACCGACGTGACCGGGAAACCGCCCTGTCCACGCCACGGCATCGGTAGCGCGTACGCCACGGTGATCCACGGCCGGCCGCTGTCGCGCACCGCCTGGTTCGCCGCGCCGATCAGGTCCAGCACCGCGGACGCGCCCCGGTCGGCCAGTTCGAAGTGGAACGCGCCGTCGCTGACCCCGACGCACTCCTCGGTGTCGCGGAACAGGGTCACCCGGTCCCGGCGGTGACGACCGCCGCGACGAGCAGTGTGGCGAGTGTGCCGGGCAGCCATCGGCGCCACCACGGCCGGCGCGGCTCGATCGGTTCATGCGTCATAGGTGTACGCCTCCCGGCGGCATCTCTCGGCCATCGCGAACATGTCGTCGGACAGCCGCGGTACGAGGCTGGCGAGCTCGGTGAACTGGTAGGCGGTGTTGCGCAGCAGCGCCGGCTGGCTCGCCGTCAGCGGATCGGACTGGATCCACAGCCCGGCCACGAGGTGCGCGACCGTGCGAGCGCGCCGGTCGGCGTCCGAGGCCCAGGGCACCACGTCACGGGGTGCGATGTCGCCTGTCTTCGGCAGCCGGTTCGGCGCGGCGGTGACCTGCTGCAGCGCGGTCAGCCAGTCACCGTCCCCGTCGAGCGCGGACTCCAGGTGGTGGGCGACCGCGCGGAGTTCGCCCAGGGCGAGCGCGTGGTGCAGCGCGCCGACCGTGTCGCCGGCGTCGGCACAGTGGTCGCGCAGGCGCGCGTGCACGTGCACCCAGTTGTCCGGGTGGTCGTCGGGCCGGGCCTGGAGGTGGAGGTGGAGCAGCCGGCCGAGGAACGGGTGCACCGGGACGGGTGTGCCGGGATCCAGCCACAGTCGCTGTTCCAGCAACAGCCGGAGTTGGTCGGCCGCGTGGATGGAGGCGTCGCCGAGCGCGGCCCGGATCTCGGTGGACGTCCAGTTCCGGCTCGCCGACGCGGTGATCAGCTGGTCGTGCAGTTCCACCGGGACGTCCACCAGCAGCTCGTGCAGCAGCGTGTCGGCCAGCGTGGCGCCGTCACCGCGCGGCACGTCGAGGCCGTGGTCCGGCGCGCGGCCGGCGGCGAGCAGCTCCGCGGTGCCGAACGGATGGCCCCCGGTCAGTCGGCAGGTGGCCGCGACGGTCCACCGGTCGAAGACGC
>CAKUMG010001542.1 GCA_934667465.1 uncultured Actinoplanes sp.
GGTGCGAGCCGTACCCCGTGGTTGCCGTCCTCGTCGTCACCCGGCATGTGGCCGGTGTGCCCGACGATGTCCGGCACGTGCTGGTGCAGGCGGCCACCGGAGGCGACGGTGAGCACCTGCATGCCGCGGCAGACGCCGAGCACCGGAAGGTCCGGGCGGGCCAGCGCCGCGCGCATCAGCAGCATCTCGGCCTCGTCGCGCTCCGGCACGCTCACCGTCAGCGGGTGCGGCTCGGCGCCGTAGTAGCCGGGGCTCACGTCGGAGCCGCCGGTGAACACGATGCCGTCCAGGCCGTGCAGCACGTCGTCACCCGGATCGTCCGTGGTGATCAGCACGGCCCGCCCGCCGGTCGCGTGCACCGCGCGCACATAGGTCAGCGGCAGCACCGCGGACGGGACGTCCACCGTGCCGAAGCGGGTGTCCTGTGCGTACGTGGTGAGCCCGATCAGCGGTCGCGTCATGCGTCCTCCCCTGTTCCTCGCGTGGTGTTCTCATCGGCGGCGCCGGGCGCGGCCCGCACGCCACCGCGGTTGCGGTTCGGTTAGGGCGTGTTTCACAAAGGGGGCCGGAGCGAGGCGAGGTCCAGGCGTCGTCCGGGCGCGCGGCGCGGAAGCCCGCATACCGGTGTTGTATGTGGGCTTGTGCGACGTGCGGCCAGGCGGCGCCTGGGCCACGCCGCAGCCCGGCTCCCCTTGTGACACACGCCTCAGGCCTTCGCCGCGTCGACCAGCGCGGCGAAGGGTCTCAGGTCTCCTGCCTCCTCCGGGTGCCACTGCACGCCGAGCAGGAACGGACGCGCCGGATCCTCGACCGCCTCGATCAGCCCGTCGTCCGCCCAGCCGGTCGCGGTCAGCCGCCCCGGGTCCGCCACGCCCTGGTGGTGGTAGGTGTTCACCTCGGCCTCCGGGCCGAGCAGCGCGGCGATCCGGCTGCCGGCGGCGCAGCGCAGCCCGTGTGTGCCGAAGACGCCGGGCGCCGGCCGGTGCCGCTCGTGCCCGAGCACGTCCGGCAGGTGCTGGTGCAGCCGGCCACCGTGCACGGCCGCGAGCAGCTGCATGCCCCGGCAGACGCCGAGGATCGGCAGTCCGGTGCCGAGCGCGGCGGTCAGCAGCGCGACCTCTCCCGCGTCCCGGTCCGGCCGGGAGTCGGTGACCGCGGCCGGCTCCTCGCCGTAGAGGCCCGGCCCGATGTCCGCGCCGCCGGCCAGCAGCAGACCGTCCAGCGCGCGCAGCACCCCGGCGTCACCGTCGTCCGGCGGCAGCAGCACCGCACGGCCGCCGGCCTCGGTCACCGCGCGCACGTACGCGTGCGGGATCAGGTCCGCGGCCGTGTCCCGCCAGAGGCCCCAGGACGCCGGCTCCCGATAGCTCGTGATGCCGATGATCGGTCGCATCGTGCCACCGTATGCCCGGCATGGACATCCCGCGGTAAGGGATCAGTCACGATCCCAGGATGCGCGATGCGGCAGGCCCTCGTAGCGGACGGCCAGTGCGACCAGCTCCGCGGCGAGCGTGACGCGCGCCTCGTCGAGGCCGGCCTCGGCCGCCCGGTAGGCCGCAAGCTTCTCCGGCATGGACATGCCGACCGCCGTGGTGATCGCGCGCCGCTCGGCCGCGGAGGCCTCCTGCCGGCCGGCCAGCTCGCGCCAGGCCGCGTTCACCGCGGACCAGCCCTCGTCCAGCTCCGCGCTGATCCGGCCGAGCTCACCGGCGCCCG
>CAKUMG010001543.1 GCA_934667465.1 uncultured Actinoplanes sp.
GATGGCGGGGGCCTGACATGGCGGGGGAGCTGAACGGACGGCGGATCGCGATCCTGGCGGCCGACGGCGTGGAGCGCGTGGAGCTCGAGCAGCCCCGCCGGGCCCTGGACGGCGCGGGCGCGCGGACCGAGG
Source organism: uncultured Actinoplanes sp. (assembly GCA_934667465.1). GTDB lineage: Bacteria > Actinomycetota > Actinomycetes > Mycobacteriales > Micromonosporaceae > Actinoplanes. The sequence continues at coordinate 133 of CAKUMG010001543.1, forward strand.
TGCTGTCGATCCACGACGGTGAGATCGCGGCGCGGAACAACGACCTCGAGGACGCCGGCACCTTCGGCGTCGACCGGCTGGTCGGCGCCGCGTCGGTGGACGAGTACGACGCGCTGCTGCTGCCGGGTGGCACGGTGAACCCGGACCAGCTGCGCATGCAGCCGGCGGCGGTCGAGTTCGTGCGGCGCTTCGTCGAGTCGGGCAAGCCGGTGGCCAGCATCTGCCACGGGCCGTGGAACTTTGTCGAGGCCGACGTCGCGCGAGGCCGGCGCTTGACGTCGTTCCCCAGCATCCGCACGGACCTGCGCAACGCCGGGGCGGAGGTGGTCGACGAGCAGGTCGTCACCGACGGCAACATCACCACCAGCCGGTCGCCGGACGACCTGCCGGCGTTCTGCGAGCGCATCGTGCAGGAGTTCGCCCGGACCCCGCAGCCCGCCGGTGGTGGCTCGTGACCAGCGCGCTGGGAAGCGTGGCGTCGCTGGCGGCCCGGGCGGGCGGCTCCGTCGTCCGCCAGGTCCGCTCGGTCTTCGAGCACGACGGAGGCACCGGTGAGGCGGCCGCTCCGGCGTCCGGGTGGCTGGTGGTGAGCGTCTACCGGGAGCCGGCGGAGATCGATGCCGCGGGGCGGGAGGGCTTCGGGCCTCTGATCGCGCGGTTCGACGCGGCGCCGCGTACGGACGGATTGTCCTGGCCCGACGCGGACGGCAAGGTGCGGCTCGTGATCGCCACGGCGACCGACGGGCAGCTCCGCGCGGTCATGCGCCGGCTGGTCCGGCGGTATGCGCCGCCGCCCAGCAAGCGCCCCGCCGACCTGGCCGAGCACCGGACGATCCCGGACCTGCCGCCGGTGGCGATCCTGCCCCTGGACCCGGCCAACACGAACGACCTCGCCGCCCAGCTGGGCCTGCCCCGCGAGCCGGCCGCGGTCGCCGCCGCCGTGCTCAACGGCAATGTCCGGCGGCTCGACCTGCTGCGCAACGACGGCGGGTCGGTGACTGTGGACGGCGCCCTGGTCGGCGGGTCCGACGACGCCGGCGCCGCGGTGCCGTGGCGGGGGCGGGTCGAGGTCGATGACGCGGTCCTCTCCGACGGCACGGAGAACATCGTCGCGTGCGCGATCGGCAACGCGGGGGCCTACGCGGAGTTCGACGGCCTGCGGCTGCTCGCCGACGGTGATCCGACGGACGGCCGGGTCGAGGTCGCGGTCGCCGTCCCGACGGTGGTCAAGCAGCGTTTCCGCAGGCCGGCCGTGCGCATCGAGGTGCGCCGGGCCCGTGGCCGCGCGGTGTCGGTGCTCCCCCGCGACGCCGAACTCCAGTTCCTCGACGACGGTGTCGCGGGGACGATGCAGCGCAAGCGCTCGTGGTGGACCGAGGCGGGAGCCTGGGCAGTGTACGAGGCATGAGCGTCTGTGCGAGTCTGAAGAGATAGCCATCCGGCACCACGAATCTGTTTTACGGGGAGGTTCCATCCGTGGAGGACGAGAACGCCGACCGCGTCTACGTCCCGGGTACGAACGGCTCGGCACCCGACCGGGATGTGGAGCCGTTCTGGCCGCCGGAGGAGCTGGACGCTCCGGTG
>CAKUMG010001544.1 GCA_934667465.1 uncultured Actinoplanes sp.
CAAGGACCTGTTCGGCGGCATCGGCCCCGACGCCATGCTGGAGTGCGTCGGCACCAAGGAGTCGATGGATCAGGCGCTGCGCTCGGCGCGCCCCGGCGGACAGGTCGGCTTCGTCGGCGTCCCGAACGGCGGACCCGAGCTGCCCGTGCGCACGATGTTCTCATCGAACGTCGGCGTGCGCGGCGGTGTCGCGCCGGTTCGGAACTACGTCGACGAGCTGCTGCCCGAGGTCCTCTCGGGCGCGATCGACCCTGGTCGGGTCTTCGATCTGACCGTGCCGATGGCCGATGTCGCCGAGGCATATGCAGCGATGGACGAGCGGCGGGCGATCAAGAGCCTTCTGCGGCCGTGACCGCGATCCTGCTCGCCCTCGCGTCGGCCGTCGCGTACGGCGTCTCCGACTTCTTCGGAGGCGTGCTCACGAAGCGCCACAGCGCCTGGACGATCGCGTTCTGGGGCCAGATCGGCTCCCTGCTCACGGCCGGTCTGCTGGCCCTGTGGGTCGGGGGCCGCCCCGTCCCCGCGGATCTCCTCTGGGCGGGTGTGGCCGGCGTGGGATCGGCGCTCGGCACGGCGTTCCTGTATCGCGGGCTGGCGAGCGGACGGATGAGTGTCGTCGCCCCCATCTCGGCCGTCGTGAGCGCGGGGGTGCCGATCGTGGTGGGCGTCGCGACGGGCGAGCGGCCGGCCGTCCTGACCTGGGGCGGCATCGCGGTCGGCCTGGTGGCGATCTGGCTCGTCGCGCGCGCCCCGGACCCGGCGGGCGGAACGCGCGAGGGCGCCGCGGCCTCCGCGCGTGACGGCGTGCTCGCCGGCGCAGGCTTCGGCACGTACTTCGCCGCGATCGGCCAGGTCCGCGAGGAGGCGGGTCTCCTGCCCAACGCCGCCAGCATGGTGGTCGCCGCCGTGCTGCTGTTGATCATCGTGCTCGCCGTGCGCGCACCCCTCCGGCTGCCGTGGCGGCGCGCGGGTCTGGCGCTTCTGCCCGGCGTGCTCGGCGCCGTCGCCCTGACGCTGTTCCTGCTCGCCTCGCAGCAGGGCCTGCTCACCGTGGTCGCGGTGATCGCGTCGCTCTACCCCGCCGCGACCGTGGTGCTCGCGGCGCTCGTGCTGCACGAGCGCATCCACCGCAGCCAGGCCATCGGCCTCGCAGCCTGCGCCGCCGCGGTCGCGCTGGTTGCGCTGGCCTGATCGCGCATGCGCCCTCGCCGGCTGGACCGGCGGGCGGGGCGGGATTCCTTCGTCGCGCGGGGGGGGCGGGCAGGCGCGTCGAGACGGGGCGACACCGCGCGGCGTCGACGCCCGGCTCAGGCGAACGTGAGGAAACCGTCGACGAGCAGCGCGCGCACGCGGGGGAGCAGCTCGTCGCGCAGCGCGGCGCCGTCCGCCTCCATCAGGTCGGCGATCGCGGCGATGAGCGGCCCGACCGGCAGGTCGCCGTCGCACGTGGAGACCAGGCCGGCCTCGACGGTGTCGACCGGACGAGCCCGGCGCACCCCGGTCTGCTTGTGCAGGACGATCGCCTCCGGGTCCTCGGCGCCCACCGGGCCGTACGTCTCCTGGACGACGTCCGGCGCGACGCGCCAGTGCGTGCCGAGCAGGTCGCCGTCGCGCACCGCGTCCACGGAGCGCGCCCACGCGGCCACGGTCGGGGCGAGCGGCTGGACGACCTCGCCGGTCCACTCCTCCAGACGCACCTCGGGACGCTCGGACC
>CAKUMG010001545.1 GCA_934667465.1 uncultured Actinoplanes sp.
GCTGATGGACGACCTGGTGGTGGACCGCGGCGAAGGAACCATGGTGTTGATGCGACGGATTCTCCGGGACGCGCCCCGATGACCGGGACCGGTCAGGTCACCGTGGCCGAGGAGCGCGGTTGCGCGGTCGTGCGGCTCCACGGCGACGTCGACCACGTCAACGCCGACCAGGTGGAGCAGGAGATCCTCGCCCTCACCCGCGCGTCGGCCGGAGTGGTCATCGACCTCGTCCCGGTCACCTTCCTCGACAGCGCCGGGCTGCGCTGCCTCGACCGGGTGGTGGCGGCCTTCAGCAAGCGGGCGGCGCCGGTGCGGGTCGTCGCCCCGGTCGGCGGGATGGTCCGCTTCACCCTTGACCTGATCGGATTCCTGCCCGAGCTGCTCGCCCCGACCCTCGACGACGCGCTGACCGACCTGAATCGCTGACGGTGACCCCGGTGAGCTGGGCGGCGCGTTTTCCGCAACCCACCGGCCGTCGCGTTGCCGAGGGCCGCACCACCTGTTAAACAGGGCCGATACGGCACCGAGGCGTCAGCGTCCGGCAACGTCGTCTATTCAGTGAGGGATGAGCCATGAAGCGCGAGCGTGCTGCCGCTGAGACCGACGACGCGGGACGGATCGCGCCGGTCTATCGAGCGGTCATGGCGGCGGCGGGACCGATCGTGCGCTGGTGGGGCCGCCTCGAGGTGGTCGGCCTGCACCACCTGCCGAAGCACGGCGCGACGCTCATGCCGGCCAATCACGACAGCGCGTGGGACCCCATCGTCATCGCCTACGCCGCCCGCCGGCACCGGCAGATCCAGGCTCTGGCCAAGGCGTCGCTGTGGAAGAACCCGCTGCTCCGTCGCGTGCTCGACGCGATGGGACAGATCCCCGTCCGGCGCGGTCAGGCCGACACGGACGCGCTGGATGCCGCGGTGCGGTGCCTGTCCGCCGGCGGTTGCGTCGGCATCTTCCCGGAGGGCACCCGCGCGCAGGGCAGGCAGCTGCGCGCCCGCAGCGGAGCCGGACGCCTCGCCCAGGCCGTTCCGCACGCCCGCATCGTATGCGCCGCGGTCTCCGGGACCGTGGACATCGCCCGGTTCCCACGGCGCCCTCGGCTGAAGGTGACGTTCTTCGAACCCACGCCGTCGTCCCCGTCGGAGTCCGCGCTGGAGCTGGCGACCAGGCTGACCGCCGAACTGCGCGCCGTCGCGCCGGTCCGGCCGTGAACGACACCGGTGGCCGAGTCCGCCGCGAGGTCAGCGCAGCAGCGGAATGACCCGCGCGAACGCCGTCATGTCCGGTTCCAGCACGGCGTAGTAGGAGATGCCGAATTCGGCGCGGTAGCGCCGCAGCCGGTCCGCGATCTCCTGCTCCGGGCCGCACAGCACGCTCGGCAGTGCGAGCAGGTCCTCGTCGGGCATGCCGGTCGCCGCGCGGGCGATGGTCAGGTCCGCCTCGGCCGGGGTGCGGCCGACCGCGCCCACGGCCATGTTGAGCTCCAGGCCGGCGAAGCGGTCACCGGCGGCGGCGCGCACCACCGCGACCCGGTCCGCCAGCGCCCGCTCCGGTTCCACCCCCGGGGTGACCGCGGCCTGCATGGAGACCCCGACGATGTCCGCCTCCCGGCCGGCGAGCTCGAGCAGTCGGCGGCCCGCACCGGCGAGCATCACCGCAGCCGTCAGCAGCGAACGCTTCGGCTCCAATCCGCCGCCGATCGCAAAGCCAAG
>CAKUMG010001546.1 GCA_934667465.1 uncultured Actinoplanes sp.
CGGGGCGGACCCGGCCGAGGACCTGGCGCCCGCTCTTACCGGAGAGGTCCGGATTCTGCTCGGAGCCGGAGAGCGCGAACTCCTTCTCGATGATCTTCTGGGTGAGCACGAACCACGAGTAGTCGTGGCCGGTCCCGCGCAGGTGGCGCAGCGTGGCGAGGGTGTCGAAGCCGGGGAACAGGGGCGCCGGCAGCCGCTTGCCGGTCGCGTCGAGCCACAGCGACGACGGGCCGGGCAGGATGCGGATGCCGTGGCCCGGCCAGATCGGGTCCCAGTTGCGCAGGCCCTCGACGTAGTGCCACATCCGGTCGGGGTTGATGATCCGTCCGCCCGCGGCCTCGGTGATCGTGAGCATGCGGCCGTCGACGTGCGCCGGTACGCCCGCGATCATGCGCTGCGGGGGCGGGCCGAGGCGGGCCGGCCAGTTCGCCCTGACGAGGTCGTGGTCGCCGCCGATGCCGCCCGACGTGACGATGACGGCTTGTGCGGCGTACGAGAAATCGGCAGTCTCCACCCGCGAGGTGGACCGCCCCCGCTCGGCGTCGCTGGGCTCGAGGATCTTGCCGCGCACGCCGGTGACGGTGCCCGCGGTGACCTCGAAGTCGTCGACGCGATGCCGGAACGCGAACGTGACCAGCCCGCGCTCGGCCGCCGCCCGCACCTTGCGCGCGAACGGCTCGACCAGGCCCGGCCCGGTGCCCCAGGTGATGTGGAAGCGCGGCACCGAGTTGCCGTGCCCCTCGGCGCTGCCGCCGCCACGCTCGGCCCAGCCCACCACCGGGAACCAGCGCACACCCATCGCGTGCAGCCAGGACCGCTTCTCCCCCGCCGCGAACTCGACGTAGGCGCGCGCCCACTCGCGCGGCAGCCGGTCCTCCTCGCGGTCGAACGCGGCGGTGCCGAGCCAGTCCTGCCAGGCCAGGTCGACCGTGTCGCGGATGCCCATCCGGCGCTGCTCGGGCGAGCCGACCAGGAACAACCCGCCGAACGACCAGAACGCCTGCCCGCCGATGCTCTGCGCGGGCTCCTGGTCGAGCAGCAGCACCCGCTTGCCGGCGTCGGCCAGCTCGGCGGTGGCGGCCAGCCCGGCCAGCCCCGCCCCTACGACGATCACGTCCGCATCCATCACCCCACGCTAGGCATCGAGGTGCCAAAGGGATGCGTACGATGCTCACAATGGGCGCGCCGCTTTATCACCTGGATGACAAGGACGCCGCCGTGCTGCGCGCGCGGCTCACCCGGCGCCTGCTGATCACGGTCCGCGCGGCGATGAGTTCGGAGGGACGGTCGCTCAGCGGCGGGCAGGGCCGCGGGCTGACGCTGGGCGTGGAGACGGCGGTGGGCGCGTTCGTCGGGGCGGTCACGGACCCGGCGTACGAGCTCGGTCCCGCGCAGTTGATCTTCAGGCGGCTCGGCGGGACGGAGTTCCACGAGGGTCACCGCATCGACGCGCTGCGCCGGGTGCTCACCGCCGGCGCGCGCGACGTGTGGGCGTTCCTGGCCGCGGAGGAACTTCCACCCCCGACTCTGTACGCGCTGGCGGCCGCCCTGTTCGGCTTCGTGGACGCGCTGACCGGCGCCGCCGCCGAGGGGTACCTGCACGAGCAGGAGCAGCACGCCCGCGACTGGGACACGACCCGCCGCCGCCTGATCACGCTGCTCGTCCAGCCCGACCCGCCCGCCGCGTTATACCAAAAACGGCTCAAAGCG
>CAKUMG010001547.1 GCA_934667465.1 uncultured Actinoplanes sp.
GGGCGGCAGCGGGAGCCCGGCCTGCGCGCCGCGACGGTCGTCGACCACGAGATACTCGGTCTCCCCGGGGGACGGCGCGGCGGCGAGGGCCGACAGCAGCGCGGTCAGGCTGGGCCGGCCGACGGTGGGGATCACCACGGAGACGCCGGTCATCGACCGTCCCCGAAGGCCGTGGCCCGGTGCACCGCGAACGGCCCCAGCGCGAGCAGATCCACCGGGGCGGAGCCGAACAGCTCCATCGCCTCGCGCGGGGTGTCCACCATGGGCCGCCCGGCCGTGTTCAGCGACGTGTTGACCACGACCGGCAGGCCGGTGAGCCGCTCGAACTCGGCGAGCATCGCGGCCACGACCGGCTCGGTTCCGGGGTGGACGGTCTGCACGCGGGCGGTGCCGTCGACGTGGGTCACCGCCGGGATGCGGTCCCGCCAGTCCGGCCGTACCTGATGCACGAACAGCATGTAGGGGCTCGGGTTGACGCCGGTGAAGATGTCGTCGAAGCGCTCGGCGCGGACCATCGGGGCGATCGGGCGGAACTGCTCGCGGCCCTTCACGTCGTTCATCCGGGTCTGGGTGTCCCGGTCGCCGGGGTGGGCGAGCAGCGAGCGGTGCCCGAGCGCGCGCGGGCCGTACTCGCTGCGGCCCTGGTACCAGGCGACGATGCCGTTGCCGGCGAGCACCCGGGCGGCCTCGTGCGCGATGGACTCCGGGCGGGTGTACGGCAGGGCGGCGCGCCGCAGCTCGGCCTCCAGCTCGTCGTCGCTCCAGCCGCGGCCCAGGGCGGCGGTGGTGAACGGGGTGACCGGACCGGCCTCGCGGGCGACGGTGAGGGCCGCGCCGAGGGCGGTACCGGAGTCGCCGGCGGCGGGCTGGATCCACACCCGGTCGAACGGGCCCTCGGCGGCGATGCGGCCGTTGGCCACGCAGTTGAGCGCGGTGCCCCCGGCCATGGTCAGCGTGGACAGTCCGCCGGAGGCCTCGTGGGTCCAGCGGGCCAGGTCGAGCAGCACCTCCTCCAGGCGCACCTGCACGCTGGCGGCGAGGTCGGCGTGCGCGTCGGTCATCTCGCCGTCGGCGGCGCGGGGCTTGGTCAGCGCGGACCAGTCGATGCGCTCCACGGTGAAGCCGCCGTCGTCGTTGGCGTGCACGAGCTCGCGGAGCAGGTCGAGGTACTTCGGCGTGCCGTAGGAGGCGAGCGCCATGACCTTGTACTCGTCGGAGGAGTGCAGGAAGCCCAGGTGCCGGGTCAGGTCCTCGTAGAGCAGCCCGAGCGAGTGCGGCAGTTCCTGGCTCTTGTGGATGGTCAGCTGCCCGTCGCGGTAGGACCCGGCGAGGTGGCTGGCGACCTCCCCGCGGCCGTCGAGCACCAGCACGGCGCTGTCCTCCGGCACGGCGAGCCCGGCGGAGGCGGCGTGCGCGACGTGGTGCGGCACGAACCGGACCTGGCCGGGGTCGAGGCCGGGCAGCACTCCGGCGAGGAACTGCGGGGCGCGGCGGGCGTAGTCGACCCGGACGTGGTCCCACGGGTCGGCGAGGCCGAGATCGGCGGCGTCGCGGGTCAGGCCGGGGTCGAACGAGTAGGCGACGGCGTCGAGGTCGCCGGGGCGCAGCCCGGCCTGCTCCAGGCACCAAGCGGCGGCCAGCTCGGGAAGTTCCCAGGCGGAGAACGGGACGGGTCGCTTGCCGTGCTTGCGGCGGCTGAAGCGCTCCTC
>CAKUMG010001548.1 GCA_934667465.1 uncultured Actinoplanes sp.
CGCCGGGCCTGCACCGCCCGCGCACGCTGCTCGGCGAGCGGCTCAACGACCTCGTCCGCGAGACGTGGAGCGAGGTCGACGTGATCGGGGTGTGCTTCCCGGCCGACGAGCCGGTCGGCGCGGGGGACCGGTTCATCTCGACCGAGATCGCCGAGCTCAAGGCCACCGTGATCGCGGTCGTGACCAAGGTCGACCTGGTCGGTCCCGCCGTGCTCGCGGAGCGGCTGCTCGCCGTGAGCAAGCTCTACGACTTCGCGGCCATCGTGCCGGTGAGCGCGGTGTCCGGGCACCAGGTCGAGGGGCTGGTGGACGTGATCTCCCAGCACCTGCCGGAGTCGCCGCCGCTCTATCCGGACGACGTGCTGACCGAGGAGCCGGAGCAGGTCCTCATCGGCGAGCTGGTGCGCGAGGCCGCGCTCGAGGGCGTACGCGACGAGCTGCCGCACTCGATCGCCGTGCTCGTCGAGGAGATGATCCCCGAGGGGCAGACGCTCAAGATCTACGTGAACATGTACGTCGAACGGGACAGCCAGAAATCGATCGTCATCGGCACCAAGGGCGCCCGCCTGAAGGACGTGGGCACCAAGGCGCGGACCGAGATCGAGGCGCTGCTCGGCCGCAAGGTCTACCTTGACCTGCACGTCCGGGTCGCCAAGGAGTGGCAGCGCGATCCCAAGCAGTTGCGGCGCCTCGGGTTCTGAAACCTGTCTCGGGGGCTTTTTCGTGATCTGTGCGGTTCTTCACTCGATTTGCACAGGTTCCGTTATTTAGATAGCCCTTTAGGTCATGCGGAACCGGTACCTGGACCTGTTGCGGGCGATCGCGATCGTCCGGGTGGTCGTCTACCACTCGACGGGCTGGGCGTTCCTGACCGTCGCCGTGCCCGCGATGTCGGTGATGTTCGCGATGGCCGGCTCGCTGATGGCGGCCTCGATCGACAGGTCGGGGCCGCTCGCGGTGGAGCGGCGCCTGCGGCGGCTGCTGCCGTCGCTGTGGGCGATGGCGGCGATCGCGGTCCCGGCGATGCTGCTCACCGGGCTGGAATGGGACTGGAAGGTCCTGCTGTGGGGCTTCCCGATCCTGGACCCGCCGGCGAACCAGTGGGGCGCGATGGTCCTCAACGCGACCTGGTACCTGCGGGACTTCCTCTGGTTCGTGCTGCTCTCGCCGCTGGTCCTGCCGATCTTCCGGCGGTTCCCGGTGATCAGCGTCGTGGTGCCGTTCGCGGTGCTCGCCGTGCTCGTCCTGGGCGGCTTCACCGTGCACCCGGTCGTGCGCGACCTGGCCCTGTACGGCGGGGCGTGGCTGCTCGGCTTCGCCCACCACGACGGCATGCTGCGCCGGATGAACCGGCGGCTGCTCCTGGGCCTGGCCGGCGCGCTCGCCATCGCCGGCGGGGCGTGGATCCTCACCCACCCGGGACCGCGCGGGTACGACCTCAACGACATCCCGCTCGGCAACGCGCTCTGGTCGGCGGCGTTCATCCTGGTCGCGCTCGGCTTCGCCCCGGTCGCCACCCGGGCCCGCCCGAACCGGCTCGTCACGGTCCTGAACGCGCGGGCGCTGACGATCTATCTGTGGCACGTGCCGATCGTCGTGGGGGTCACGCTCTTCGGCGAGGCCCACGGCATGCCGACCCGCGGGTGGGACGGGATCGGCTGGCGGCTCGTGGTGATCGCGGCGCTGGTCTGGGTGGCGGTGCTGCTC
>CAKUMG010001549.1 GCA_934667465.1 uncultured Actinoplanes sp.
AAGTGGAACGGTTCGAGGGCATGTTCGCCGCCTATTGCCAGGCCGAGCATTGCGTCGGTGTCGGCAACGGCCTCGACGCGCTGCATCTGATGCTGCGCGCGGCAGGGATCGGCCCGGGCGACGAAGTCATCGTCGCGAGCAACACCTTCATCGCCACCTGGCTGGCAGTGGACATGGTGGGCGCGAACCCCGTCCCGGTCGAGCCCGATCCGGCGACGCACAATCTGGACCCGGCGCTGGTCGAACAGGCGATCACGCCGCGCACCCGCGCGGTGCTGGTGACGCACCTTTACGGGCAGTCGGCGGACCTCGATCCGCTGCTCGACCTGTGCCGGCAGCATGGCCTCAAGCTGTTCGAGGACGCCGCGCAGGCGCATGGTGCCCGCTACAAGGGCCAGCGGCTCGGCGGGCATAGCGACGGCGTCGCCTGGAGCTTCTATCCCAGCAAGAACCTGGGCGCGCTGGGTGATGGCGGGGCAGTCACCTGCAACGACGCCCAGCTCGCAGCACGGGTGCGGGCGCTCGGCAATTACGGCTCGGAGCGCCGCTATGTGAACATCGAGCGGGGCGTGAATTCGCGGCTCGATCCGATCCATGCCGCCGCCATGGCGGTCAAGCTGCCGCTGCTCGACGCGTGGAACGACCATCGCCGGTCGATCGCGGCGCTGTATCTCGACGGGCTCGCCGGCACCGCGGTGACATTGCCGAGCGTGCCCAACTGGGCCGAGCCGGTCTGGCACCTGTTCGTCGTCCGCACGGCGGATCGCGAGGGCCTGCAGGCGCATCTGTCCTCGCGCGGCATCCAGACGCTGATCCACTATCCGATCCCGCCGCACCGCCAGCAGGCCTATGCCGACAGCCCCGCCGCCAATGCGCAGCTGCCGATCGCCGAGCAGCTGGCGTCCGAAGTGCTGAGCCTGCCGATCGGGCCGCAAATGCCGCTGGAGCAGGCGCGCGAAGTGATCGCCGCGATCCGTGATTGGTCGCCCGCTTGAGCGACGCCAAGTCCTCTTACCGGCAGATTCTGAAATCGACGTCGATCGTCGGCGGTGCCACAGTGGCTTCGCTGGTCTTCGGCCTGGTGCGCAGCAAGATGCTCGCACTGCTCGTCGGCCCGACCGGTATCGGCCTGTTCGGCGTCCTCAACGTGCTGTTCAACACCGGCACCACGATTGCGGGGCTGAACCTTCAGTCCACCGGTGTCCGCCAGGTCGGTGCGACTCCCGCAGACAGTAAGGAACGCGCGCGCGCGGAAACCGGCCTATGGCTGTTCGCCTGGCTTGCCGCAGTGGTGGGCGGTTTCGCCTTCTGGCTGTTTGAACGCTTCGTGTATGTGCCGAGCACCCCGGCGCTGGCGGGCGGCCCCGCCTTCCCGTGGGTCGCACTGGCGGTCGGCCTCAGCACGCTGAACGGCGCGCAGCTCGTCATCCTGCAGGTCTATGGCAGGATCGCCGCCATCGCCTATGTCCGGCTGCTCGGATCGTTCCTGTCGATGGTGCTGGCGGTACTCGCGGTGTATCTGCTCGGTACCACGGGTCTCTATATTGCGGTGCTGACCGTACCGCTCACCGGCATCGCCGTCGCACTGGCCTATTCGCGGAACGTGCAACGCCCGCGCTGGCAGCCGGTCGGCCGTTGGCTGATGACGGAATGGCGGACACTCGTCGTGAAGGGCGTGGGCCTTACCGCTGCCAGCATCACCGGCA
>CAKUMG010001550.1 GCA_934667465.1 uncultured Actinoplanes sp.
GGCTGCCCCGGTCCGTGGTCGTCACGCCGACCGACGCGGCGCTGACCGCGATCGGGCGCAACCCGCTGGACCCGGACCGGCGCGCACCCGCCGCCGAGGCCGGCCGCGCCCAGGCCGCGGAGACGGCGGACCGCGTGGCCGCCGTCTGGGAGTAGGCGCGTGTCCGCCGTCTGGTGAACGACTGCACTGTGCCCGGAGTCCTATCGACGGCGGTGACGGTGGGGTTGAATGCTTGCCATGAGCATCATCAGCCCGGGATTCGGCGGCCGGCGCCGGTCCTCCCAACCGGACCTGCCGCCCGGCCAGTACCTGACCCACGACTTCCCGGTGCTCTCCGCCGGCCCCACGCCGCGGATCCCGCACGACCGGTGGAGCTTCACGATCACCGACGAGCTGGGCCAGAGGACGAGCTGGACCTGGGACGAGTTCAACGCCCTCCCCCAGGAGGAGTTCACCGTCGACATCCACTGCGTCACCAAGTGGTCGAAGCTCGGGACCACCTGGAAGGGCGTGGCGCTCGACACCGTCTTCGAGAACATCGAGACGTCCGCCGACTACGCGATGGCGCACAGCGTCGGCGGCTACACGACGAACGTGCCGATGGACGACCTGCTCGACGGCAAGGCGTGGCTCGTGCACACGTTCGACGGGCAGCCCCTGCACCCCGAGCACGGCGGGCCGGTGCGCCTGCTCGTGCCGCACCTCTACTTCTGGAAGTCGGCGAAGTGGGTCAACGGCCTGCGGATGCTGCCGGAGGACGAGCCGGGCTTCTGGGAAGAGGCGGGATACCACATGTACGGCGACCCGTGGCGCGAGCAGCGTTACCAGGGCGACTGACGATGGCACGGCTCCGCTGGCAGGCGGCCACGGTCCGGGAAGCGCGCTGGGAGACGCCGTCGGCACGGACCCTGGTGTTCGACGTCCCCGAGTGGCCCGGCCACCTGCCCGGTCAGCACATCGACGTACGGCTGACGGCCCCCGACGGCTACTCCGCCCAGCGCAGCTATTCGATCGCCTCCGCCTGGCGTGCCGGCGGCGGCGTCGAGCTGACCGTGCAGCGCGTCGAGGACGGCGAGGTCTCCGGGTATCTCGCCGACGTGCTCCAGCCCGGCCAGCAGATCGAGCTGCGCGGGCCGGTCGGCGGCTGGTTCGTCTGGCGCGGCACCCCGGCGCCGGTCCTGCTGGTCGCGGGCGGCTCCGGCGTGGTGCCGCTGATGGCGATGATCCGCGCGCGGGGTGACGCGCGGGGCCGCCAGCCGTTCCGGCTGATCTATTCGGTCCGCACCCCCGAGGACGTCCTGTACGCCGGGGAGCTGCGCCGCCGCGTCCGCGACGACCCGGGTCTCGACGTGCACCTGGTCTACACCCGCAAGACCCCGGACGGTCATCCCGAGCCGCCCGGCCGGCTCGGCGTGGCGACGCTCAACACCCACGGCTGGCCGCCGGACTTCGCGCCGGACGTGTTCGTCTGCGGGCCCACCTCGTTCGTCGAGACGGCCGCCGACATCCTGGTCGCGCTCGGCCACGACCCCCGCAAGATCCGGACGGAGCGATTCGGAGGTACGCCGTGACGCGCGCATTCGAGCTCGACGGCAACGCGATGGCCGGGGACCTCGCGGAGATCTTCGCGGTGGACGTGACCCGGGCGGCGGTCACCTGCGTCGGGTGCGGCACCGAGAGCGCGGTCGCCGCCCTCGTCCTGTGG
>CAKUMG010001551.1 GCA_934667465.1 uncultured Actinoplanes sp.
CACGTCCTGGACGGGGGAGGACTGGACGCCGGGCACGGATGAGCTCTCGTCGCACCCGAACAGCCGGTTCTGCGTGCCGATCGGCCAGTGCCCCACGCTCGCCGAGGAGTACCACGACCCGCGCGGCGTCCCGATCGACGCGATCCTGTTCGGCGGCCGGCGCAAGACCACGGTGCCGCTGGTCGCGGAGGCGCGGGACTGGACGCACGGCGTCTACCTCGGTGCCACGCTGTCGTCCGAGACCACCGCGGCCGCGGCCGGCGAGGTCGGCGTGGTGCGCCGCGACCCGATGGCGATGCTGCCGTTCATCGGCTACCACGCCGGCGACTACTTCCAGCACTGGATCGAGCTGGGCAAGGCTGCCTCGGGCGACGAGAGCAAGCTGCCGCAGGTCTACTACGTGAACTGGTTCCGCCGCGGCGACGACGGCCGGTTCCTCTGGCCCGGCTTCGGCGAGAACTCGCGCGTGCTCAAGTGGATCGCCGAGCGGCTGGACGGCGAGGGTGAGGCGGTCGAGACCCCGATCGGGCACGTGCCCGCGCCGGGCGCGCTCGACCTGAGCGGCCTCGAGATCGACCCCGTGGACGTGGCGGCGGCGCTGGCCGTCGACCCGGCGGAGTGGCGGGCCGAACTGCCGCAGGTCGAGGAGTGGTTCGCCCGGTTCGGCGAGAAGCTGCCGACGGTGCTGTGGTCCGAACTGGACGCGCTGCGCTCGCGGTTGCCCGAGGGCTGAGCGGGGTACGTTCGGCGGCGTGACCACCGACTACGGGCGCCCGCCTGCCGTGCGCGCCCTGACCTGGCTGCTGGTCGCCACGGCCGCCGCCACGGTCGGCGTCGAGCTGCTGAACTTTTGGTACGCGCCGGAGCACGGCTTCGGGCTCGCGGTGCGCACCGGGTGGGCGCTGCTGCGTACGGTCGGGTGGCTGATCTTGATCTGGCACGTCCGCCGCGGGCGTGCGGCGGCCCGGCCGCTCGGACTCATCCTGGCCGTCACGACCGTCTTCGCCGTCGGGCGGCTGGTCGTGCCCCGCACGGGCACGCCGCCGCTCGCCGGGGTGCTCGGGTTCGTGGCGCTCGTCGTCCTGTGCGTGACGGTGGTCGTCCTGCTCTACCGGCACCCCACGGTCAAGGACCATCTCGTACGCCACCCGCGTCGGCTGGTCATCGATCGCGACGGACTCCAGTGGCGCGAGGCCGCCCCGAAACGGCCGCCGCTGGCCGCCTGGGCGATCACCGCCCGGGTGTCCGCGTTCACCTACAGCCCGCTGATGCTCGTGCCCGCGCTGATCTCCGTCGGTGAGCTGCGCCACCGTCCGGAGTGGCTGCTGGCCGTGGTCTTCTGGTTCGCGGCCGGGATCGCCGCGAGCTACGCGGTGCTGCTCAGCACGGCGTTCCTGCTCCGCGGCAAGCCGTGGGCCGGCCGGATGCTGGTCTGGATCACGGTCGGCGTCCTCGTCGTCGACCTGCCGCTCTGCTACGTGCTGCTCGGCACCGATGGCCTGGTCCGGGACGGCGCGCCGCTGGTGGCGGCCGCCCTGCTGACCGGTTATGCCCTGTGGCGGGTCGACCGGATGCGCGCGGAGCCGGTCCCGGCATGACCTGGGACGTGGTGGTCGCGGGTGCCGGTCCGGCCGGCGCGGCCGCCGCGCTCGCCGCCCGCCGCGCCGGGGCCAAGCTCCTGCTTCTCGACCGCGCGGACTTCCCC
>CAKUMG010001552.1 GCA_934667465.1 uncultured Actinoplanes sp.
CGACAGCCGCGGCGTGGTCATGACCGGGGCGGCACACGCCATGGCCTCGAGGATCGGCAGGCCGAAGCCCTCGCCGAACGACGGGTAGCACGCCACCAGGGCCCCGCCCAGGAAGCCGGGCAGGTCGGCGTAGCGCAGGTAGCCGGGGCGCAGCAGCCGCAGGTGCGACGGCACCTCGGCCACCGCCCGGTCGATGTCGTCGTCGTGCCCCTGGCCGCCGGCGATGACCAGCGCGGGCGGGTGCGGCCAGTCGGCGACCGCCCGGGCCCAGCCGCGGATCAGGTTGGGCACGTTCTTGCGCGGCTCCTTGGCGCCCAGGAACGCCACGTAGCCGGCGTCGCCGAGGCCGAGCCGGGCGCGGACGCGCGCCTTCTCCTCGTCGCTGGGCGCGTGGAACGCCGTGTGGTCGACGCCGTGGTAGGCCACGTCGATGTGCGTCGGGTCGGCGTCGAGCAGGCGGATCAGCTCGTCGCGGGTGGCCTTGCTCGGCACGATCACGCGCGCGGCCCGGCGCAGCGAGGTCTTGATGGCGCTGCGGAAGAAGGTCCGCCTGGTGTTGTCGTAGTGCTCCGGCTCGGTGAAGAACGTCGCGTCGTGGACGGTGACGGTCACCGGGCAGCCGGCCCGCAGCGGGCACGTGTAGAACGGCGAGTGCAGCACCTGCGCGCCGACCTGCTGGGCGAGCAGCGGCAACCCGGTCTGCTCCCAGGCCAGCCGCGCGGGGCGGTGGGCGACGGCGGACGGGCCGGCGATCACCTCGGCGCCGGCGAGCATCCGGGAATAACGCTCCGCATCCGACCGCTGCGCGACGACGGCGAGATCGAGGCGGTCCGGGCCGAAGGCGGCGAGGGCACCGAGCAGACCGTCGACGTATCTGCCGACACCGCCTCGGTCGGCGGGGACGCTCGTGGCGTCGACGAGGACACGGGGCGGACTACCGGCGGTCACGTGCAACTCCTCACATCTGTGGGCCAGACCACTGGCAAGCGTACGCCGCTCGATGCATCCCGTGTCGACCGCGATCCGTCCGATCGCGCCCGACCGGACTTCTGTCTGCCCCGGGAAATGTGCCCGTCACACAGGGGTCGCATGCGTGTTTCCTCTCTGACGCTGTGTCACTCATCTGTCAGTTCCCCGCGCACTCGCTATCGTCGGGGGCGATGAACGAGACCATCCCGGCTGCGCTCACCGCCGCCGTCCGCCGTGACCCGACGGTTCCCCTGCTCACGTGGTACGACGACGCGAGCGGCGACCGCACCGAGCTCTCCGGGGCGACGCTCGCCAACTGGGTCGCGAAGACCGCCAACCTGCTGGGCGACGGCGCCGGTCTCGGCACGGGCGACGCCGCGGCCGTGCTCCTGCCCCCGCACTGGCAGACCGCGGCGATCCTGCTCGGCACGTGGTCCGCGGGCCTGACGGCCGAGACCGGGCCGGATCCCCGCCCCGCCGACGTCCTCTTCACCGAGCCCGGCGGCGTCGAGGCGGCCGCGGCCTGGTCCGCGGGCGACCGCTACGCGACGGGCCTGCTGCCGCTGGCCATGCCGCTGCGCCCGCTGCCGGCGGGCTATGCGGACTACACGATCGAGGTACGCGGCTTCGGCGACCACTTCGCCGGCGTGCCCCTGAGCGCCGCCGACCGCGCCCGCACCATCCAGGTCGCGATCGACCCGGCGATGGGCGCCGACGACATCGCGACGCCCGGC
>CAKUMG010001553.1 GCA_934667465.1 uncultured Actinoplanes sp.
CTGGTCGGCTTCATCGGACCGGACGGGGCGGGGAAGACGACGCTCTTCCGCATCCTCACCACCCTGCTCCTGCCGGACGCGGGCGAGGCATCGGTGCTGGGGACGGACGTCGTCGGCGGGATGTGGGCGCTGCGCAGGCGCGTGGGATACATGCCGGGGCGCTTCTCGCTCTACCCGGACCTGAGCGTGGCGGAGAACCTCGTCATGACGCGGCTCGGCGACGTCAGCGGCCGCGTGTTCGTCGACCGGCGGCGCCTGCGCCGGCGGGCCCGGGCGCTCGCGGACGAGCACGGCATCACCGCCGCCTCGCTGGACGCGCCGCTGCGCAGCCTCTCCGGCGGAAACCAGCAGCGGGTGGTGCTGGCACGCGAGCTCTCCGGCCGGCCCCGGGTGCTGGTCGCCGCCCAGCCCTCCCGCGGCCTCGACGTCGGCGCCGTCGAGGACCTGCACGCACGGCTGCGCCGCTGCGCGGCCGACGGCATCGCCGTGTTGATGATCTCCACGGAGCTGGAGGAGATCCTGGCGCTCGCCACCCGGCTGGCCGTGATCTTCCGCGGCCGGATCGTCGGTGAGCTGCCCACGGCGACGGCCGACGCGGAACGGCTCGGCCTGCTCATCGGGGGCGCGGCGTGACCCGTACCGGCCCCTGGGTGTCCGCCGCGATCGTCGCCGCGGCACTGGTCCTCTCCGGCCTGCTCATCGCCGTCACCGGCGGATCACCCACCGCGGCGCTGCGGGCACTGATCGAGGGCAGCCTCGGTGATGCGACGGCCGTCAGCCAGACCCTGCTGTACGCCGCGCCGCTGCTGCTCGTCGCGGTCGGCGCCTGCTGCAGCGCGCGGTCCGGCGTGTTCAACATCGGTCAGGAGGGGCAGGTGCTCGTCGGGGCGCTCGCCGGTGCCGCCGCCGGGCTCCGCCTGGCCGTGCCCGGCCCCGCACTCCTGCTCGTCGTCCTGTGCGTCGCGGCGCTGGCCGCGGGGGCGTGGGCGTGGCTCAGCGCACTGATGAACCGGCTGCGCGGGGTGGACATCGCGGTGAGCACGCTGCTGATGACGTTCCTCGCGCAGCAGGCCGTCGCGTACGCGGTCACCACGCCGTGGCTGTTGCAGGAGTCCCGGCTGGGCGCGGCGGCCGCGCTGCCACAGTCGAACCGGCTGCCCTCGGGCGCGCTGCTCGGCTCGCTCGGCGACCACCCCGGCCTGCAGCTGAACCTCGGGCTGGCGGTCGGCCTGGTCGTCGCCGTGCTGGTGGCGGTGACGCTGGGCCGGACCCGGTGGGGATTCCGGCTGACGATGGCGGGGCTCAACCCGGCGGCCGCGCGGCACGCCGGCATCCGCGTCGAGGCCGTCGGCGGCATCGCCCTGGCCGTCTCCGGTGCCCTCGCCGGCATGGCCGGGGCGGTGCTGCTGGCCAGCCCGCTGAGCACCCACCGGCTGCAGCCGGACATCTCGATCAACATCGGCTGGGACGGACTGCTGGTCGCGCTCATCGCCCGCAACCGGCCGCTGCTCACGATCCCGGTCGCCGGGCTGTTCGCGGTGCTGCGCGCCGGTGGCGGCTTCCTGGCCGCGACCGGCGTGCCACCGTACCTGGTGGACGTGGTGAAGGCGCTGCTGACGCTGGCGTTCGTCGTGCCCGCCGTCCTCCGCCGCCGGCCGTTGATCGCGTGAGTGACGTCGCCGTGGATGTGGCGACCATCCTGT
>CAKUMG010001554.1 GCA_934667465.1 uncultured Actinoplanes sp.
ATGCAGAACGATCCGGCGAGCCCGGAGTGTGCGCCGTTGTCGAAGGGAACCACCAGAATGGTGACGTTCGGCCGATCGGAGACCTCGACCAGGCGACCCAGTTGACGGCGCTGGACCTCGCGGCCGCCGACCCGGCGGCGCAGTACGGCCTCGTCGAGCACCCAGAGGAGGTCGGGTGCGGGCTGCCGGCCGATCACGGCCTGCCGGGCCAGCCGCACCGCGGCACGCTGCTCTATCTCCTCGTCCCGGGCCGGCCGGCCGTCGGGGCGCAGGTCGTCGGTCCGGAAGATCTCCCGGGCGTACTCGTCGGTCTGCAGCAGGCCGGGCACGAGCAGTGCCTCGTACGCGCGGAGCCGGACCACCTCGGCCTCGAAGCCGATGTAGGTCTCGTACGCGTCCGGGAGCACGTCGCCGTACGCCTCCCACCAGGCACGCTGGCGGGACTGGACGGCGACCGCGCGGATCCGGCGGCGGTCGTCGTCGGGGACGGAGTAGGTGTCGAGCAGCGCGTCGAGGTCGCGGTTGCGGATGCCGGTGTGCGCGGTCTCGATCCGGCTGAGTTTGCTCTCCGACCAGCCGAGCGAGCGCGCCACATCGGCCACGGTGCGGCGGGTGGCCTCGCGGAGGCGTCGTAGCTCAGCGCCGAGCTGCCGTCGTAGGGTGGTGGGGCTGGGCTTCACGGCCATCGGCAACACGTTACTGCAAGATCCGATTAGGACGGTGCAGGCCACGGCGGTGTCGAGTGCAACCATCCGGCATCAATCTGCACTTGCATCCCCAGACTGCAAGTGGCCTAATGAGCACGGAGCCAGGACGGGCCCAGGCGGCAAACGGCGGTCCCGGACCGGCCCACCGAGGGGTTCAGCGCTCAGGAGGGGTGGGTTCCGGCGGCGGCAAACGCCGGTCCTCCGCCCCTCCTGTCGTGCACACCGGCAACACCGCCGCTGACCTGCGAGACGGGCGCGGTTGCAATAGAGAATCAGGGGCGCCCCACCGTGGCCGGGCGCCCCTGATCTTTACCGCCGGAGAATCAGTAGCGGTAGTGGTCCGACTTGTACGGGCCCTCGACCGGCACGTTCAGGTACTCGGCCTGCTCCTTGGTCAGCTCGGTCAGCTTCACGCCGAGCGCGTCCAGGTGCAGACGGGCGACCTTCTCGTCCAGGTGCTTCGGGAGCACGTAGACGCCGATCGGGTACTCCTCGGTCTTCGTGAACAGCTCGATCTGCGCGATCGTCTGGTTCGAGAACGAGTTCGACATGACGAACGACGGGTGGCCGGTCGCGTTGCCGAGGTTCAGCAGGCGACCCTCGGAGAGCACGATGATCGAGTGCCCGTCGGCGAACTTGAACTCGTCGACCTGCGGCTTGATGTTGATCCGCTCGACGTCGGCACGCCGGTACAGACCGGCCATGTCGATCTCGTTGTCGAAGTGGCCGATGTTGCCGACGATCGCGTTGTGCTTCATCTTCGCCATGTGGTCGGCGGTGATGACGTTGAAGCAGCCGGTCGCGGTGACGAAGATGTCCGCGGTCTCGACCACGTCGTCGATCGTGGCGACCTGGTAGCCGTCCATGGCGGCCTGCAGCGCGCAGATCGGGTCGATCTCGGTGACGATGACCCGGGCGCCCTGGCCGCGCAGCGACTCCGCGCAGCCCTTGCCGACGTCGCCGTAGCCGCAGACCACGGCCACCTTGCCG
>CAKUMG010001555.1 GCA_934667465.1 uncultured Actinoplanes sp.
CGCCCACCACCACGGCCTCGGCGAGGGCCCGGCCCGCCGTGCGCACCGGGCTCGCGCCGCGGGCCCGGATCAGGGCCAGCTCGGCCTGCCGGCGGGCGGCCATGAGCAGTGAGGCCAGCACGAGAAGCCCGAGCACGGTGGCGGCCAGGCCGGCCTGCACCACGGCCACGGTGCCGCGGGCGCCGCCGAGCTGCCCGGCGAACGTGTCCAGCTCGCCGTCGAGCCCGGAGCGCAGCTGCAGGTCGCGGGCGGGCGCCCCGACGCGCGCCTGGACGACAGCCGAGGTCAGCGCGTCGATGACCGGGGCCTGCAACGCCTGCGCGCGGATCCGGTAGCGCCACTGGTAGGCCAGCAGCAGCGTGGTGCGGCCGGCCGCCTCGGGGCCCGCCACGTCGGTCAGCAGCGTCGCGCGCCAGGTCGTGCCCTGGTCGGCGACCGGGCAGGTGATCCGGTCGGGGGCGGTGCCCTGCCAGGCGGGGGCCGCCGGGTCGTCCGCCTCGTAGATCCCGGTCACCCGCAGCTTCGAGGTCTCGCCCTTCGCGGCGGCCCCGGTCAGGGTCAGCGTGGTGCCCGGGGTCAGACCGGCCAGGCGGGCCGTCTCCCGGGACACCACCGCCTCCGCGAGCGTGCCGCCGGCCGGGGTCGCGGGGGCGCGGCCCTCCACGATCGTCACAGCGTCCAGGGCACCGGTCTGGTAGCGCGCCCGCAGCGACGGCCGGCACGTGCCGGTGTACGGGGCGGGCCCGGAGACCGACGCGCCCGGGACGTTGACGTCGGCCTGGAACCAGCTCTGCTCGACGAGCCCGGGCAGCGGCTGCGGCAGGTCCCCGGCGAGCTCACCGGTGAACCAGTCGCCGTCGTCGGCGGGGACGCTGTCCAGCCGCAGCGTCGAGGCGGAGAAGACCAGGTCGCGGGACTCCCACGGGAGGCGGTCCACGGCCGCGGTGAGGCCGGTGTCCGTGTAGTGGTTCGCCAGCCGCGGCACACCCGCCACGAGCAGGGCCCCGGCGGCGGTGAGCGCCGCGAGCAGGACGAGGTGGCCGGCGAACGCCCGGACCCGGCGCAGCACGTCCCTCACCGGTCGGCCCCCAGCCGCAGGCGCGCGCCCGCGAGGCGGCGGCGCAGCGTGGACCCGGCCAGGGCGCTGAGCCCGAGCGCCAGGGCCAGCAGCAGCGCGGCGGTGCCCCCGGCACGCCACCAGTCGACCACCAGCAGCGGCTCCGGGACGGGGCGCGCTGCCGCGGGGGTCAGGATGAGCAGCGGTGCCATGGTCGTGGCCACGCCGATGCCCACGGCGAGCCCGGCCAGCACGCCGGTGCCGGCGAGGAACGCCTGCTCGGTCATCATCGAGCGGGCCAGCGACGGCGGGCCCGCCCCGAGGGTGTGCAGCACGGCCAGCTCCCCGATGCGGCGGCGGGCGGTGGTCCGGACGTCGACGAGGATGCCGGCGGCGGCGAGCAGCAGGGCGCCGAGGGACGCGGCGAGCAGGGCGGTGCGGCCACCGACCCCGTACGCGTCGGTGGCGGCCGACGCACCGACGGCACGCCGATCGAGCACCTCCAGCCCGCCCAGCGCGGCGGCCGCCGTCGCGGCCCGCTCGTGCCCGTCGTCGCCCACCGAGATCCACCATTCCTGGGTGTCGTGCGGCAACCCGGCGTCCTGCAGCAGGTAGGTCCGCAGGGTGGGCAGGTCGGCC
>CAKUMG010001556.1 GCA_934667465.1 uncultured Actinoplanes sp.
CGATCAGGCGATGTCGCGGGATCGGCGCGGCCTCCGCAGCATCGTTGCATTGGGTGAACAGTTCTCGGAGGGCCAGCCTTGGGAAACGCTACGCGTGCTGCTGGGATTTGGTAGCGACCTGTCCCGTGACGCCATGCTCACGATGTTCGACGCGGCAGGTGAGGCGAGCCGATCTCCCCTCATCATCTTCATTGATGCGCTGAACGAGACGACGCCACGCACTTTGTGGCGAACTCACCTCGCCACCATGATCCAGCAGGTTTCTCGATACCAGTGGGTGCGGCTATGTGTTTCCTGTCGTACAAGCTACGAAGACGTTCTCCCGGCGGGCCTGCCGATCCCCTCCGTGGAGCACAGGGGTTTCGAAAGCGTAGAGTTTGAGGCATTCCCCGCATTCTTCGCGCATTACGGGCTGGAGCTTCCGAGTATCCCCCTGCTCCAATCGGAGTTCTCGAACCCGCTCTTCCTGAGATTGGTCTGTGAGTCCCTGCAGGACGAGGGGATCCATCGGTTTCCGCACCAGATGCTCGGGCTCACTGAAGTCGTTGAGCGCTTGGTCCGGGTGAAGGAGAGCAAGCTCGCTGATCCCGCCAGGCTGGATTACGATCCGCGCGAGGGCTACGTGCACCAAGGCGTCCGGGCGCTCGTTGCTGAGATGCGAATCCGCCAACAGCGCTGGCTGCCCTGGGCTGACGCCAGCAAAGTCCTGAGCGCCATCCGCCCATCACCAACTCGCTCAACGTCCCTCCTCGACGGGATGGTGCGGGAAGGTCTGTTGGCGGAGGATCGGCTGGCAGCCCCCGGGCAGAAGCCGGTAGACGTCGTGAGGTTCGGTTTCGAGCGCATTGCGGACCATCTGATCATTTCGGAAGTCCTCGCCGGCATCGGAGAACAGGTAGATCAGGCATTTGCTCCGGGCGGCGCCGCGTACTACTTGATCCGTGACCCCAGCACGGTGGAGACTCGGGGCCTTCTGGAGGCGCTCTCGATCCAGTTGCCCGAGCGGTTCCACCGCGAGCTACCCGACGTAGTTAGGGGTGGCAGAGACATCCCGGCGCTCCTCGCGGCTTTCGCGCGGTCCCTTCCGTGGCGCTCCCCGGAGAGCATCTCTCTCTCGACGGAGGACTTGGTCGAGTATGCCTTGGGCGTACCCGAGGTCTTCGGTGCGATGCTGAATGCGGTGCTCTCCGTGGCCCCTCGGCCCGATCATCTATTCAACGGGCTTTGGATCCACCAGCTGCTTGCGGGCTTGCACATGCCTGAACGAGATGCCGCCTGGTGTCCGTTCCTGTTCCGGGAGGAGGGGGCTCAGCGTAGCGTTGATCGGCTGATCCGGTGGGCGTTGACCGCGGATCTCCGACCCGTGGGCGACGACGTAATCAAGGCCTGGTCGCTCGCGCTCGCGTGGTTCTGCGCGGCAACTAATCGGAAAGTGCGGGACCGCGCCACGAAGGGGATGGTGCGCCTCCTGTCCTCGAATCCTCGTCCGTGCGCCGCACTTGTGCACCTGGCGATCAGCGAAATCGACGATGAGTATGTCATTGAGCGAGTGTTGTGTTCGGTTTATGGGGCACTGATCCGTTCGAAGGATCAACCGTCCCTGACGAGCACGGCGGCAGTGGTGCTCTCGGCCTTCCAGTCGGGTGGAATCCCGGTGAACGCCGTGGTTCGAGATCTGGCGCGCTCCATACTTGAG
>CAKUMG010001557.1 GCA_934667465.1 uncultured Actinoplanes sp.
GCCCCGGCCCCGGCCGTGCGGCGGGTGCCGGCCTCCCGCTACCGGGGCGACAACCGGGCGGACCGCTACGGCGGACGCCCCCGGAGCGGCCGCGACAACGGCGTGCTCCCACAATGAGCGCATGCCGACCATCCGGTTCCTCGACGGCGACGCCGACCGTGAGCTGCTGCGCACCCTCTACGACACGGTGCT
Source organism: uncultured Actinoplanes sp. (assembly GCA_934667465.1). Taxonomy (GTDB): domain Bacteria; phylum Actinomycetota; class Actinomycetes; order Mycobacteriales; family Micromonosporaceae; genus Actinoplanes. The sequence continues at coordinate 193 of CAKUMG010001557.1, forward strand.
GGCGCCCAGCTTCCCGGCCTCCGAACGCGAGCCCTTCGACAAGCTCGCCCGCGTCCTCGACGGCGAGGAGCTGCTCGGCGCGGTCGCCCTCGACCCGGCGGGCGCGCCCGTGGGGGCGCTCTTCCTGGAATGGTTCGCCGGCATCCGGGTGGGGATGCTGAGCTACTTCGCCGTACGGCCGGACGTGCGGGGCCGCGGCATCGGCCGCGCGCTCGTGGCGGCGGCCACGCCCCGGTGGCAGGACTCGCTGCGGCCCGAGCTGATCGTGGCCGAGGCGGAGGACCCGCGCGTCCACGGCGGCGCGGGCGGCGACTACGGCGACGCGACCGCCCGCCTGCGGATGTACGCGGGCTTCGGGGCGCGGCGCCTGCCGATCCGCTACGTGCTGCCGGAGCTGATGCCGGGCGAGGGACGGCTGCCGGGCCTGCTGCTCCTGGCCGTCACCGACGCCGACGCGGTACCCGGCCCGGTCGTCGAGTCGTTCCTCGGCCAGTACTACGCCCGGATGGAGGGCGGCCCGGCGCGCCCCGGCGACGTACAGCTGCAGGAGCTCCTCGCGTCATGCCGCCAGGAGCTCCTGAAGCTCGAGGATCTCTAGAAGCCCACCCATTCGGTGAGCTGGTGGTAGGAGTCGGTGACCCGGGTCAGGCCGGAGCCGTCGGGGGCCGCGGTGAAGATCCGGGTCGTGCTCGGGTCGTCCGGGTTCTCCGCCCGCTCGGCGGCGCCGAACGCGATCCAGCGGCCGTCCGGGGAGAAGACCGGTGAGGTGGGGTACGCGAGCTGGACCGGCCAGAAGTCGGCGGCGCTCGAAGGCCCGCCCGCGGCCGGCACGGTGAAGATCGTGTACTCGCCGGCGTAGACCAGCGTCCGGCCGTCCGGCGACCAGTCGACACCGGTCGGCTGGGCCTGGCCCTCGGTGCTGACCTGCCGGATCACGCGCGTGGCGACGTCGACGACCTGCACGTCGGCGTCCTTGACGAACGCGATGCTGCGGCCGTCCGGCGAGAACGTGCCCGGGCCGGTGAACGGCACGATCTGGTCGAACTCCGCGCCGGTCCCGTCGGTGCGCACCAGGTTGAGGCCGCGCTCGCCGGGCGTGTTCCAGTTGTAGACGATCGTGCGCCCGTCGGGCGACAGGTCAGGCGCGGAGACGCCACCCCGCGCCTCCGGGTTGTGCACGAGCATCCGCTCCGGGCCGCCCGCGATCCCGGCGACGTGCAGGTCGGCCGCCCCGAAGCAGCCCTCGATGTCGGGGTGGCAGGGATCGACGTCGCGGACGTACGCGGTCCGCAGGCGCGCGACCGTCGCATCGTTGCCCCGGCCGACCTCGCCCAGCACCCGGCCGGTCCGCACCTCGACCGCCCGCGTCGCGCCCTGCCCGGAGAGCAGCAGCACCCCGCCGGGGCGTGGCGGGGCGGCGTGGGCGGGTGCCTGGGTGGCCCCGAGGACCACGACCAGCAGACCGGCGGCAACCAGTGAACGCTTCAAGAGACTCCCCCGTCG
>CAKUMG010001558.1 GCA_934667465.1 uncultured Actinoplanes sp.
GGCCTGGGCCGATGAGTCCGGGATCCGGGCCCGGGCGGGCGCGTCCGGCCGGCCGTACCCTTGGCGGCGTGAGCGCGGACAACCACCGACCGCCGGCGAGCGCCCCGGCAGGCGCCGACCCGCAGAGGACACCCGAGCGAGCGCCGACCCGCAGGGGGCACCCGAGTGAGCGCCGACCTGCAGGGGGCACCCGAGTGAGCGCCGACCTGCAGGGGGCACCCGAGTGAGCGCCGACCCGCAGGGGGCACCCGAGTGAGCGCCGACCGGGAAGTGGGCGTTCCGGTGAGCGCCGGCCGGGAGTGGCCCCGGAGCGAGCGCCGGCCGTCCCCGTGAGCGCCGACCGGGAGTGGGCCGAGCGACGCGACGAAGCCGTCGCCGCCCGGACCGCCGACCTGGCGCGCCGGGAGGCGGCCGAGACCGAGCAGGCGGCCGCGGCGCTGCGGGAGTTCGTGGCCGCGGCCCGGGAGAGCGGCCCGGCACCGGTCCCGCTGCGGGCGCGGTCCTACGACGGGCGCAGCCGCTATCGCACGAAGCTGCGCGGCTGGTACCTGCGGCGCGACGAGACGATGGCGGTCGCCGAGGACGGCAGCTTCTACGTGCTGACCGTGCCGGGGTCCTTCGTGGCGCGGCTCAGGGGCGCCACCGTCGCGCCGGCGCGGCCGCGGCTGGTGCTCGGCGAGGGCGGCCGCGACGGCGAGAGCATGCCGCTGCGTACGGTGCTGGAAAGGCTCCTCGAAGAGCAGAAAACGCGGGGACAGTGACGCCGGACACAGGGGCGGAAACGTGGGCGTCACATACGAGCAACGGGCGAGAAACCGGGCCTTGCCAGGCTGGCCGCGACACCGCGCTGAACGTACCCGGAGGATGTGGATCGTGAGCTTCAAGGCAGAGTACATCTGGATCGACGGCACCGAGCCGACGGCGAAGCTCCGCTCCAAGACGAAGATCCTGGACGACGAGGCCAAGGGCGCCGACCTGCCGATCTGGGGCTTCGACGGGTCCTCCACCAACCAGGCCAAGGGCCACTCCTCGGACCGCGTGCTCAAGCCGGTCTTCACCTGCCCGGACCCGATCCGCGGCGGCGACCACATCCTCGTGCTCTGCGAGGTCCTCAACATCGACATGACGCCGCACGCGTCCAACACCCGGGCGGCGCTGGCCGAGGTCGCGGAGCGCTTCGCGGCGCAGGCCCCGATCTTCGGCATCGAGCAGGAGTACACGTTCTTCGACGGCGAGCGGCCGCTCGGCTTCCCCCAGGGCGGCTTCCCGGCCCCGCAGGGCGGCTACTACTGCGGCGTCGGCGCCGACGAGATCTTCGGCCGCGACATCGTCGAGGCGCACCTGGAGAACTGCCTCCAGGCCGGCCTGACCATCTCGGGCATCAACGCCGAGGTCATGCCCGGCCAGTGGGAGTTCCAGGTCGGCCCGCTGGCGCCGCTCGAGGTGGCCGACCAGCTGTGGGTGGCGCGCTGGCTGCTCTACCGCACGGCCGAGGACTTCAAGGTCTCCGCGACCCTCGACCCGAAGCCGGTGAAGGGCGACTGGAACGGCGCCGGTGCGCACACGAACTTCTCCACCAAGGCGATGCGCGAGGGCTACGACGCGATCATCACCGCGTGCGAGTCGCTCGGCGAGGGCTCCAAGCCCCTCGACCACGTCAAGAACTACGGCGCCGGCATCGACGACCGCCTGACC
>CAKUMG010001559.1 GCA_934667465.1 uncultured Actinoplanes sp.
GGTTATCTGTGCGCCGCGCTGCTCGGCATCGCCGCCGGGGTCGCGATCGGGCTGCACCGGCGGTTGCGGGCCGCCGCCGAGCCGGTCCTCGAGTTCTTCCGGGCCGTCCCGCCGCCCGTCCTGGTGCCGGTGATCATGCTGTTCGCGGGCATCGGCACCGGCATGAAGGTCATCGTGATCGTCTCCGGCTCCGTGTGGCCGATTCTGCTCAACACGGTGGAGGGCGTCCGCGCGGTCGACGACGTCCTCGGCGACACCGCTCGTGCGTACGGGATCAGGGGTGTCGACCGGCTGCGTCACCTCGTGCTGCCGTCCGCGGCGCCGCAGATCGTCACCGGGCTGCGGCAGGCGCTGTCGATCGCGATCATCCTCATGGTGATCAGCGAGATGTTCGCCGCGAGCAACGGCCTCGGCTTCACGGTCGTGCAGTTCCAGCGCGGCTTCGCGATCCCGCAGATGTGGAGCGGCATCCTGCTGCTGGGCCTGCTCGGCTTCGCGATGTCCGAACTGTTCCGGCTCGCCGAGCGCCGCGCCCTGGGCTGGTACCACGGCCTGCGCGAGTCGCAGCGCCGCTGACATCCCCTCAGGAGGGCCCGTGCTGGAGGTCAAAGGACTGCGCAAGGTGTACGCGTCGAAGCACCGCACCGTGGAGGCCCTGCGTGACCTGACGTTCGGGGTCGCCGCGGGCGAGCTGGTCTGCCTTGTGGGCCCGTCCGGCTGCGGCAAGACCACGCTGCTGCGCTGCGTCGCCGGGCTGCTCGAGCCGACCGCGGGCGAGATCCGGGTGGGCGGGCAGCCGGTCGCCGGGCCGCCGCCCGGGATGGCGATCGTCTTCCAGGAGTACGGGCGCAGCCTGTTCCCGTGGATGACCGTGCGCGACAACGTCGGCCTGCCGCTGCGCCGGCTGCCCCGGGCGCGGCGCGCGGAGCTGGTCGCCGAGTCGCTGGACGCCGTCGGGTTGGGCGGCACCGGGGCCGCGTACCCGTGGCAGTTGTCCGGAGGCATGCAGCAGCGGGTGGCCATCGCGCGCGCGATCGCGTACGAGCCGTCGGTCCTGCTCATGGACGAGCCGTTCGCGGCGGTCGACGCGCAGACCCGCGCCGACCTGGAGGACCTGGTCCGCGCGCTGTGGCGGCGGCTCGGGATGACCGTCCTGTTCGTCACGCACGACATCGACGAGGCCGTCTATCTCGGGCAGCGCGTCGTCATGCTGTCCGCCTCGCCGACGGTGGTCCGCGACGAGCTGACCGTCGGCCTGCCCGAGCAGCGCGACCAGCTGCACACCCGCGCCGACCCGCGGTTCACCGCCCTGCGCACCCGGGTCTACGAGCAGATCCAGGCCGCGAAAACAGCAGCGCAACCAAATCCGGGCCCGGACAGTTGATCAAGCCGTGCGCCTACTCTATGTGTTCACCTCACTACTTATGGTTCTGATGCCGACGCCGGCGGTCGCCGCACCCACGGTCTCCACGGCCGCCGTCCGCACGGCACCCCAGTTCAACTCCACGGTGTGGGCCGTCGCGTTCCGCGGCGACGTGGTCTATGCCGGCGGATCCTTCACCACGGTCCGCTCGGGCGGACGCACGTACGAGCGCCGCCGCCTCGCCGCGTTCGACGCCCGCACCGGCGCCGTCCTGTCGTGGAACCCCACCGCGAACGGCACCGTCCGCGCCCTGGTCGTCACCACCGCGGGCC
>CAKUMG010001560.1 GCA_934667465.1 uncultured Actinoplanes sp.
GGGCCCGCTGCCCCCGGCCGACCCGGTGCACTACCGGGCGCTGGTCGAGCGGCTGCACCGCGGCGGCAGCGCCGCGCTGGCCTACCGCACCGGCGACCGGTCGCCGTCCGGCCTCGAGCACCAGGTCGCCGGCCGTGAGCCCGGCCCGGGCGGCCGGCGACCCGGTTGGGGCGCCTGGGGCGACCGGCTAGGCTTGCGGGCTGAGAGCGTGCCGGGTGCCCCCGGCGGCGCGACGTGACCGTGTGGATCGACTGGGGATTGACGTGCCTGTTGGCAAGGTGAGGTTCTACGACGCCGAGAAGGGCTTCGGCTTCCTGACCAAGGACGAGGGTGGCGACGTCTACGTGCGCGCCACCGCGCTGCCGCCCGGCGTCACCGCGCTCAAGGCCGGGCAGAAGGTGGAGTTCGGCATCGTCGAGGGCCGCAAGGGGGAGCAGGCGCTCTCGCTGCGCGTCGTCGAGGCGCCGCCGTCGCTGTCCAAGGCCCAGCGCAAAGCGCCGGAGCAGATGGGCATCATCGTCGAGGACCTGATCAAGATGCTGGACGGGATCGGCAACGGCTACCGTCGCGGCCGGCACCCCGAGAGCAGGAACGCGACCAAGGTCGCCAGCGTGCTGCGGGCGGTCGCCGACGCGGCGGGGGTCCAGGGTGCCGGCTCTCTCGACGTCGACAGCACCACGAACGCGGTCGTCCTGGAGAGGAGCGTGGTGGATGCGCGCAGCGGCGTCGTCTACCGCACAGCACTGCCGCCGGTCGTCGAGGAACTCGGGGCCGGTCCCCGGCCGGGGATGAGCGTGGTGACGACGCCGGACGGCGGCATAGTGGCACTCGGCGTGCGTGGCGACGCGCTGTACCGGACGCGGTTGATGCCGTTGCGGGAGAGCGTGGTGGATCAGGGAGATCCCCCCGTCCTGGGCGCGCAGTGGGCGCTGACACCGGACGGCACGTACGCGATGACCCTCGGTCGTTCCGGTGAGATCACGCTCTTCGACGCCGCGACCGCCCGGCCGATATCTCGGCAGCGAACGTCGATGGAGCGGCTCTCCCGGTACTGGAACCCGCCGTTCGCCTTCATGCCGGACAGCCGGCGGATGATCGGCGTCGAGGCTGACGCGCTGGTCGTCTACGACGTACCGGCACTGACCCTCCAGCGGCGGATCCCGCTGCCGGCCTTCACGACTTCCGCCGGCGGGGCCGGATTCGGCCCCAGTTACGCGGTGACGGGACCGGACAGCGTCGCCGTGCTTCACCAGGGGGAACTCTCCTGGTTCACGATCAGCACGGGCGCATCGGCCGGCTCACCGGTACCACTCGACGGCAGCGACCGTGACTCGTCCCAGCAGGCGGCGCTCGTGGGAGTCGCCGCCGGTCGGCCGGGCCGCCCACATGAGGTAGCCGTCACTCGGGGGGAGGGAAGGCTGGAGATCTGGAGTCTCGATCAACGCGCGGCCGTGCGGACCCTCGACGTCGGCCCGCAGGCGAATCCGGGGTCCGTCGTGTTCGACGATCGAGGCGAACATGTCGCGGTGGCATCGAGTTCCGGTTCGTTGGAGATGTGGGACGTCGACGCGGCGCGTCTGCTTCAGCCGGTACCCGCACCGGAGTTCAGCCGTCCGCTCGGATTCACGCCGGAGGGTTACGTGATCGTCGATACCGATGACAGCAATCAGAACGCTCAGATATGGGACGCCGGCG
>CAKUMG010001561.1 GCA_934667465.1 uncultured Actinoplanes sp.
GTCGGTGGCCGTGCGGGTGCGGCCGGGGGCGGGGCGGACCCGGGTGGGCGGGCGGTACGAGGGTCCGCACGGGCCCGCGCTGATCGTGGCCGTCGGGGCGCCCGCGGTCGACGGCAAGGCCACCGAGGCCGTACGGCGGGCCCTCGCGGAGGCGCTCGGGGTCCGGCCCGCCGCCGTCGGGCTCAGGCTCGGTGCCACCAGCCGCGACAAGGTGTTCACGGTCACCGGGGAGGTCGGCGCCGCGCTCGCCGCGCTGCGGGACGGGCCGCCGCCGTGACGGGAGGGCTGGACCTGGCGTTGCTGCTGGGCGCCGGGGTCCTGCTGGTCGCGGTCGGCGCGGTCCGGGTGTCGACCCGTCTCGGCGTACCGAGCCTGCTCGTCTATCTGCTGCTCGGGATGGTCCTCGGGGAATCGGGGCTGGGCATCCGGTTCGACGACGCGGAGCTGACCCGTACGCTCGGGTTCTGCGCCCTCATCATGATCATCGCCGAGGGCGGCCTGACCGCCCGCTGGAGCACCCTGCGGCCGGTCCTGGGGCTGGCGGCGACCCTGGCGACGCTCGGCGTGGCCGTGAGCGTCGTGGTGGTCGGCGGGGTCGTGCACTGGGCGCTCGGGCTCGACTGGCGGCTCGCGCTGCTCTACGGCGCCGTGCTGAGCTCCACCGACGCCGCGGCGGTGTTCGCGACGCTGCGCCGGCTGCGGCTGCCGCCCCGGCTCGTGGCCACGCTCGAGGCCGAGTCCGGCATGAACGACGCCCCGGTGGTGCTGCTGGTCGTGCTGCTCGCCGCCACCGGCCCGTTCACCCACCCCTGGTGGTGGGAGCTGCTGCTGGTCTTCTACGAGCTGCTCGCGGGCGCCTCGATCGGGCTGCTGGTGGGCGCCGCCGGGCGCTGGCTGCTGCGGCACGCGGCGCTGCCGTCCGCGGGGCTGTACCCGATCGCCGCCGTGGCGCTCACGTTCCTCGCGTACGCGGTCGGTGCCGTCTCCCACGCGTCCGGGTTCCTCGCCGTCTATGCCGCCGGGGTGCTGCTCGGCAACGCCCGGCTGCCGCACCGGCGGGCCATCCTGGGGTTCGCCGACGGGCTCGCCTGGATCGCGCAGATCGGGCTGTTCGTGCTGCTCGGGCTGCTGGTGTCGCCCGGCGAGCTGTCCGCGGCGATCGTGCCCGCGCTGGTCGCCGGGTGCGCCCTGGTGCTGCTCGCCCGGCCGCTGTCGGTGTGGATCTCCGCGCTGGCGGTCCGCGGCACCCGGCGGCTGGGCTGGTGCGGCGGCGCGTTCCTGTCCTGGGCCGGGCTGCGCGGGGCGGTGCCGATCGTGCTCGCCACCATCCCGCTCTCCGCGGCCACCCCCGGCTCGCCCGGGCTCTTCAACGCCGTCTTCGTCCTGGTGATCATCTTCACGCTGGTGCAGGCGGGGACGCTCGCGCCGGTCGCCCGGCGGCTGGGCGTCAAGCGCGCGACCGTCTACGCCTACGTCAGCCGCGGGCTGCTGACCGGGCGCCGCAACGCCGACGGCAAGGGCAGTCTGTTCGCCGAGGCCGACGTGCGCGCCTTCGAGGCTACGCGCGCCCGCACCGCGCCGGACCGGCCCGACTCCCCCGCCGTGCTGGAGATATATCTGCGCGAACATCAGGAAAATCTGGCGGGCGCACGCCATCCGTGCGTTATTGTCTGTCCCGGCGGCGCCTATGTTT
>CAKUMG010001562.1 GCA_934667465.1 uncultured Actinoplanes sp.
GGCGTGAGCGCACACGCTCAGGTGTTCAGTGGGAGTGGCCGTGGCCCCCGTGCGAGTGGCCGTGGGTGTGGTTCCCGCCGGCGTGCTCGTCCTCCTCCTCCGGCGCCTCGACGACGGCGGAGTCGGTGGTCAGGACCATCGCCGCGATGGAGATGGCGTTCTCCAGCGCGGCCTTGGTGACCTTGACCGGGTCGATGACGCCCTGGGCGGCGAGGTCGCCGTACTCACCGGTCGCGGCGTTGAAGCCCTGGCCCTTCCCGGCCTCACGGGTCTTGCTCACCACGACGCGGCCGTCGCCGGCCACGACGCTGAAGCCCCGGCCCGCCTCGCCCGCCCGCGCGGCCTCGATCGTCGCGTTGAGCGCCAGCAACCGGGTCTGCGACGCCACCTGGTTGATCAGGTCGACGGCGTGCCGGATCTGGTCGGACGCGTTGCGCAGCGAGGTCACGGTGTCGAGGCCCCGCTCGGCGTCGGCGACCGCGTTGCGGGCGAAGTCGGCCAGCCCGTGCGCCGACGCGCCCATCTCCGTCGCCGCGGTCGCCACCTGCTCGGACACCGTCAGCACGGCCGACTCGAGCTCGTCGGCGAGCCGCAGCCGCGACTCCGCGGCCTCGTTCACCCGGCCCGCCGCGGCGGCCATCTGCACGCTCGACTGGGAGATCCGCGAGGCGGCGTTGCGGAAGTCGCCCCGCATGCCCCGGGTGAGGAACCGCCGGTGGAACCGCTCCTCGGCCGCTGCATCCAGCGCCGCCCCGGCCTCCCGGACGAACGCATCGGTGACGTCGAGCAGCTGGTTGAACGCCGCCCGGGCCTGGACGGCCTGCTCGGACTCCCCGATCGACGGCAGCCGCCGCTCGAAGTCGCCGGCCGCCGCCCGGTGGCAGACGTCCGCGATGAGCCGGAGCGCCTCGTCGTCCCGGACCACGTCAGGTGCCTTCGGCCGGCGCGTGATCATGCGGCGCTCCCGTTCGTCAGCTCCCACACGTACTGGTCGTAGGTCTGACCGCGCTCGCGCAGGATCCCCTGCAACATCTCCCACGAGGCGTCCAGCGCCGCCGGCGAGCTGCTGTGCCGGCGCTCCTCGGCGCGCAGCCGGGCATAGAGCTCGGCGGCGGCGTCGACCGCGGCCCGGTCCGGCACGCGCCGGCTCGAGTGGTAGCCCGAGAGCTGGCAGTTGCGGTCGAACGACGGCGTGACGTGCGCGAGGACCCAGTAGTGCGCGCCGTCGGACGCGAGATTGACCACGTACGCGAACAGCTCCTGCTTGTTCTTCAGCGTGTCCCAGAGCAGCTTGAAGACGGCGCGCGGCATGTCCGGATGGCGGATCAGGCTGTGCGGCTGCCCGATCGCCTCCTCCTCGGTCAGCGCCGAGATCCGGAGGAAGACATCGTTCGCGTACGTGATGATGCCGCGCGGGTCGGTCTTCGTGACGATCAGCTCGTCCTCGCCGAACGTGCGCTCGACACCCGTCGGGGCTACCTTCGTGGCCTTCATGATGCCCTGATATTGACTGGTCACCGTAGTTTTGCGGAGTAAGTCCGGGAAATCCGGGAGGGGCTACGTCGTCTGACTTTTCCGGCGCGGCGCGCTGGGCTGCGCCTCATTTTCAGGAAACTGCCAGTCTGCTGGTACGCGGCCGCGGGCGCGCACGCGCCGCCTGTGACCGCCTGCGGGCGCGCGATCGGCTCGGGGC
>CAKUMG010001563.1 GCA_934667465.1 uncultured Actinoplanes sp.
CCCAGATCCCGCGCGATGATCATCCGCTGGACCTCGGAGGTGCCCTCGCCGATCTCCAGGATCTTGGCGTCACGCCAGAACCGGGCCACCGGCGTCTCGTTCATGAAGCCGTATCCACCGTGGATCTGGGTGGCCTCCCGCGCGTTCGTCACCGCGGCCTCGCTGGCGTGCAGCTTCGCGATCGCGGCCGCGCGCTTGAAGTCGCCGCCGGACAGCAGCCGCTGGTCGGAGGTGGTGGTCGGGATCTGCCCGCGCCGCAGCAGGACGGGCCCCTTGCGGTAGCCCGAGCCGGGGACGGGAACGCCGTCGTCGCTCATGGCCCCGACTCTACGGTCCGTCCCGGTGCGCGCACGGCCCGCCGCGGGGACGCCGGGGTGAACCCCCGGTGGCCGTCCGGGTCAGGCCGTCAGCCAGGCGCGCAGCGCGTCGTGGCAGAGCTGCAGCTGCCGGACCGGCAGCCGCTCGTCGTCCTTGTGCGCGAGCAGCGGGTCGCCGGGGCCGAAGTTGACCGCCGGCACCCCGAGCTCCGAGAACCGGGCGACGTCCGTCCACCCGTACTTCGGCTTGGGGGTGCCACCGACGGCGCGCACGAAGTCCTGCGCGAGCGGGGCGTCGAGCCCCGGACGGGCGCCGCCCGACAGGTCCGTCACCTCGACCTCGAAGCCGTCGAACACCCCGTGCACGTGCGCCACGGCCTCGTCCGCCGAGCGGCTGGGCGCGAAGCGGAAGTTCACCTCGACCTCGCACAGGTCGGGGATCACGTTGCCGGCGACGCCGCCCGTGATCTTCACGGCGTTCAGGCCCTCACGGTAGTCGAGCCCGTCGACCGTGATCGTGCGCGGGTGGTACTCCGCGAGGCGGGCCAGGATGGGCGCGGCGCGATGGATGGCGTTCTCGCCGATCCAGGCGCGGGCGCTGTGCGCGCGTACACCGTGCGTGCGCACCACCGCGCGCAGCGTGCCGTTGCAGCCCCCCTCGACGACGCCCGCGGTGGGCTCGCCCAGGATCGCGAAGTCCCCGGCGAACAGCTCGGGCCGGTTCGCCGCGAGGCGCGTCAATCCGCTGAGCTCCGCGGCGACCTCCTCGTGGTCGTACCAGATCCAGGTGATGTCGACCGCCGGGTCGGTCAGCTCCGCCGCGAGCTTGAGCTGCACGGCGACACCGGCCTTCATGTCGACCGTGCCGCGGCCCCGGATGAACGGTTCGCCGTCGACCAGGATGATGCGCTTGTCGCCCTGGCGGATTTCCGGAAGGTAGCGCTGGACGATCACCGGCTCGCGGTAGAGCTGGGTGAACATCTCCAGCAGGGAGCCCAGGTTCTCGTCGTCCGGCTTCAGATGGAACACGCCGGCCCCGCCGTTGCCGAACAGCGGCTTGACGATGATGTCCTTGTACTCGGCGCGGAACGACAGGATCTCCGTTTTATCGCTGGTGATCAGCGTCGGCGGCATCAGGTCGGGGAAATGGGTGACGAACAGCTTTTCCGGGGCGTTCCGGACATGGACCGGGTCGTTGACGACCAGCGTGCTGGTCTGGATGTGCTCCAGCAGGTGGGTCGCCGTGATATAGGCCATGTCGAACGGCGGGTCCTGGCGCATCAGGACGAGGTCCATGGTCGCCAGATCGATCGTCTGCTCCGCTCCGAAGCTGAAATGGTTGCCGTATTCCCGGCGGACCTCAAGGGGCTGTACG
>CAKUMG010001564.1 GCA_934667465.1 uncultured Actinoplanes sp.
CCGACCTGGACTTCATCTCTTTCTCGAAGTCGGCGACGTAGAAGTTCGACATCCGGCCGTTTTCCACGCCGCGCCTCACTGCGGCTCGGGTGGCTTCCTCTGCGCTGCCGTAGGCGGGTCCTTGAGGCCTGTTCTTGAGTAGTTCGTCGAGCGTTACTGAGTTCTCGGCTGTGGCGTGCAGACCGAGTTCGTGGTGCTCAGGCGGTTTTGTGCCCTGTTGATCCACTTCTTGGTTTCTTTCTGAAAGGTCGCCGACAAGGGAGCGGCACTTCTGCGCATCTTTGCCTGATCGGAGCTTGTCGGCAATCGTACTTCTCCGCGGGTGGGATGTGTCCGGGCTGCTCATGAAACGCAGGAGTAAGCCGCCTGCTGACCCTCGCAAATATCGGTATGCACCCATCGCGCCCGAGGGCGAGCCCGATGGGTGCACCTCGCCGCCGACGACGTCGACGCCTTCGCCGGCCGGGTCACCGCCGCCGGCGGCCGGCTGCTGGCGCCGCCGATGGACGTCGGCCCGGCCGGGCGGATGGCGATCGGCGTCGGCGTGTCCAACAGCCCCACCGGGCCGTTCACCGACGCGCTCGGGCGCCCGCTGGTCGAGAACGGCGAGATCGACCCGAGCGTGATGATCGACAGTGACGGGCAGGCCTACCTCTACTGGGGCAACCCCAACCTGTGGTACGTGCGGCTGAACACCGACATGATCAGCTACAGCGGTGGGGTGAACCGGATCGCGCTGACCACGGCCGGGTTCGGTACCCGCACCGGCGACGCGAACCGGCCCACGCTGTACGAGGAAGGGCCGTGGGTCTACAAGCGCAACGGCCTCTACTACAACGTCTTCGCCGCGAAGTGCTGCTCCGAGTTCATCGCCTACTCCACCGCACCCGGGCCGACCGGGCCCTGGACCTACCGCGGCACGATCATGCCGACCCAGGGCGGCAGCTTCACCAACCACGCCGGGATCATCGACTTCAACGGCGGATCGTACTTCTTCTACCACAACGGCGCGCTGCCCGGTGGCGGCGGCTTCACCCGCTCGGTCGCGGTCGAGAAGTTCACCTACAACGCGGACGGCAGCATCCCGCAGATCACCATGACCACGGCCGGCGCGCCGCAGAACGGCATGCTCGATCCGTACGTGCGCCAGGAGGCCGAGACCATCGCGTGGAGCGCCGGCGTGGAGACCGAGCCGGCGTCCGAGGGCGGCATGAACGTCGGCTTCCTCGAGAACGGCGACTACATCAAGGTCAAGGGCGCCGCCTTCGGTACGGGTGCGGGCACGTTCACCGCCCGGGTCGCCTCGGCCGGGGCCGGTGGACGCGTCGAGGTCCGGACCGGGAGTCCCACCGGCACCACCGTGGGCACCTGCACGGTCCCGGTCACCGGCGGCTGGCAGAACTGGTCCACCGTCACCTGCCCGGTCAGCGGGCTCACCGGCACCCAGGACCTGTACCTGCGGTTCGCCGGCGGCAGCGGCTACCTGTTCAACGTCAACTGGTGGCAGCTCACCCGCGCAAGCTGAGCAGGACGGAGGAGACGATGAGAGTCAGAGCGACCATCGGCGCGGGGGTGGCGGCCCTCGCGGTCGTCGCCGGGATGCTGACCGTCGGCGCCGGCCCGGCCGGCGCCGCGGTCGGCGGCTCCGGGCCCTACCCGGCCGACTACGAGACCGCGGGCACGCTGCCCAAC
>CAKUMG010001565.1 GCA_934667465.1 uncultured Actinoplanes sp.
GGTGTGGAGCGACGACGGGTGCTGCGGGCGGGACGACTCTGAGCGGCAGCGGGGGCGTTCGGCGCGCCGGCGTTCGGCGCGGGGGGCCGGGCCGGGGCGGGAACCGGGACCGGGGCGTAAGCCGGCGGAGGCTGGCATTTCCCGGAGCATCGGAGCGCGGGGCGGCTCGCCGCGGACAGCATGCAGGCTCGGCGACAGGTGGCGGCGCTGTCGTCGGCGGGCGGGCGGGAGCGGGAGAGCCGGATTCTCGAACGGCTCCGCGAGCGGCAGGAGGTGGCGCCGCCCCGGTATGCGCTGCCCTTCGACCGCGTGCGGGGGCCCGGCGCGGAGGTCCTGGTCGTGCGGGGCGATCACCGCAACAGCCCCGAGCGGCCCGTGGTCGTGCCGTTGGGCCACACGATCAAGGGCGACGATAACCCGATCGTCACGGAGCGGCCGGTCGTCGTGCCGCTCGGCTACACGCTCAAGGGCGACGACCATCCGATCCGCACCACTCCCCCGGGCGCACTCCCCCGCGGCGGCGGATCCACGGCCACCGTGCGGGTGGCGCTGGTCGACACCGGGTTGCCCGCGGGGGTGCGGGGTGACGGGTGGCTCGCCGATGCGGTGGCCGGGCCCGCGGACGTCGATCCGCTCGACGTCATGCCGGCGGCCGGGCGGCTGGACTGGGGTGCGGGGCACGGAGTGTTCACCGCGGGCGTCGTGCGCCAGGTGGCGCCGCGGTGCGAGCTGGCCGCCTACAGGTTCACGCGCGGCGACGGGCTGGGCACCGACGTGGACGCCGCCGCGATGCTGGTGCGGGCCGCGGAGGACGGCGCGCGGGCGGGCGTACGCACGATTGTCAATGCCTCCTTCGGCACGCCCGCGGCACCGGCGGTCCTGCGGGCGGCGGTCGAGCACATCCACGCCGAGTATCCGGACGTGCTGATCGTGGCGAGCGCCGGGAACACGGGCGACACCGGGCCGCTGTATCCGGCGGCCTTCGACGGGGTGATCGCGGTCGGCGCGCTGACCGCGGATCTGCGGCCGGCCCCGTTCTCCACCACCGGCCCCTGGATCGACTGCTCGGCCGTCGGGGTCGGCGTCGTGTCCACCTTCGTCCCGGGCATCTCCCCGCCGGAACCCGACCCGCGCAACCCGGACCAGCACTTCGGCCCGGACCCGTGGGCGATGTGGAGCGGCACCTCCTTCTCGGCCCCGCAGATCAGCGGCGCCGTCGCCCGCTGCTGCCACGAGCACCCGCACCTCACCCCGCGCGCCGCCCTCGGCACCCTCCTGACCGGCCGCCCGGCGCTCCCAGGCTACGGCCACGTCGTACCCCTGCGCCCGGGCACGCCGACCTGATCCCAGGGCAACCGGGAGACGGCATGCCGCCGCTGCCCCGGCCAGCATGGGCCGGCCCTCGCGAGAGCATGGTCCCGCCGCTGCACCCGACAACGCGAGGCGGCGCGCGCGAGCCGCCTCGTGCCGCAGCCGGTCAGCTATCGGCAGCGCGCGAACGCCGCTCGGCCGCTGCCGATTACGGCATTCCGGAACACATGCTCGTACCCTGTCGGCAGGGCGCCATCTCGCGCCGCGCCGACCTGGCGGTCAGTCAAGTCGGCGGCGCGCAGTTCGGCAAAGGTTCGGGCCGATGGTTCGCGCACCAGTCCACCGTAACCGCCCAGGGCTGCGACTTCAGCACGAGCCGGA
>CAKUMG010001566.1 GCA_934667465.1 uncultured Actinoplanes sp.
GTTCGGGGCCCCGGCCCGAGGTTCGGGGCCCGCGGCTCGCGGCTCGGGGCTCGCGGCTCGGGGCTCGCGGCTCGCGGCTCGGGGCCGGCCCGGGCTCAGAACAGGGTGAGCGGGGCGACCGGCTCCGGCGACGGCAGCGGCTCGAGGCCGGGCACGAGCGCCCGCACCTCGTCGTGGAAGCGCCGCGCCAGCTCCGGGGCGTCGTCGTTGTCCGGGGTGTGCAGGAACACCGTCGGGCTGCGGCCCTCGCGCAGCCACCCCGCGACGATCCCGGTCCACTTCTGCCAGCCGGCGACGGTCCGCTCCGGATCATCGCGCCCCAGGTAGCGCACGATCGGCCGGTCGGTGAGCGCCTCCCCCCGGAACGGCATCCGCGGTTTTTTGGCCCACGCGTCGCGCTCGCCCGCACTCTCCGGCGGCGTGGTGAAGAACGACGTGGTGTCGAACGGCACCCACTCGGCGCGGGCCACGCCCAGCGCCGCTTCGAGCGCCCGGCCGGCACCGGCGTCGGTGAAGAAGTCGCGGTGGCGCACCTCCACGGCGTACCGGAAATGTGACGGCGCCCGGCGCAGGAAGGTCTCCAGCACCGGCACGTCCCCCGGCCCGAAGGATCCCGGCAGCTGGATCCACAGCGCATGCACCCGCGGCCCGAGCGGCTCGATCGCGTGCAGGAACCGGCCCAGCTCCTCGCCCCCGCCGGCCAGCCGATGCTCGTGCGTCACCGGCTTCGGCAGCTTGAGCACGAACCGGAACTCCGGCCCGGTCTGCGCCGCCCACGTCTCGACGGTCTCCCGCGCGGGCGTGGCATAGAACGTCGTGTCCCCCTCGACGGCGTCGCACCAGCCGGCGTACCCCCGCAGCCGCTCCGCCCCGGCGGCCACGAACCGCCCCTGCCACGCCTTGTGGGTCCACATCGCGCACCCCACCGAAAGCCGCATCCGACAGAACCTACGCCACCCGCCCGCCGGCCCGCTCAGCGGTCGTCGCCGCTGCCGCCGAGGACGCCGCGGGTCTGGCGGTCGGCGAGCTTGGTGAGGTTGGCCTGCGCGATGTCGTCGAGCGACAGGTCGAGGTAGTCGGCGAGGACCGCCACGTACCAGAGGACGTCACCGAGCTCCTTCGCGATGTCGGCGCGGTCGATCCGGGATTCGTCGCTCTGCTGGTCGCGTACCCACTTCTTGAACTTCTCGGCGATCTCGCCGGACTCGCCGACCAGGCCGAGGACCAGGTGCAGCAGCTCGTTGGGCTTGTCGCGGGGAGCGGCCGTACGCAGGGCGCCGCGCTGATAGTCGTCCAGGTCCACGGGCGAGAAGTATGCCGGACCAGCCAGGTCAGCAGCCGACCCGTCCCGACGCGGGAACCGGACGGTGGCCCTCGCAACGCGGTTGCCGATCTCCGGGGCAGAGGCGCGCGTTGGATCGGGATCACGGCTCGGCGCGTCCCGCCTCGGGCCGGAGCCGGGCGGCCAGTTCCTCGATCCGGGTGGGCGGGGAGCTGGTGAGCAGGTCGCGCGATTGTTCGTAGCGGCGGACAGCGGCGTCGTCCGCGCGGCCGGTGACGACGGTGGTCTCGAGGTCGACCAGTTCCCGGCGGAGCTCGAGGGCCCGCTCGGAGTAGGGCGTGACCAGGCCGAACAGCTCGGACATCACGGCATCGTCGCCGCTGCCGTAGACAATCCGCTCGTACAGGTC
>CAKUMG010001567.1 GCA_934667465.1 uncultured Actinoplanes sp.
CCGTCGCGTAGAGCTCCGCCGGATCGGGCAGCCGCCCCTTGCCGGTGTCCTTGCCGGTGAGCCGCCCGACCGCGGGCTCGACGACGATCACGCCCCGGGAGCGCAGCGTCGCGACGTTGGCCCGCGTGGCCGGGTTGTCCCACATCTCGGTGTGCATCGCCGGGGCGAGCACCACGGGGCACGTGGCGGTCAGCAGCGTGTTGGTGAGCAGGTCGTCCGCGAGCCCGTGCGCCGCCTTGGCGAGCAGGTCCGCGGTGGCGGGCGCGACCACGACCAGCTCGGCGGCCCGCCCGATGCGCACGTGCGGCACGTCGCGCACGTCATCCCACACCTCGGTGTGCACCGGCCGGCCGGACAGCGCCGCCCAGGTGGGCTCGCCGACGAACCTCAGCGCCGAGGCGGTGGGCACGACCCGCACCCCGTGGCCCGACTCGGTGAAGAGCCGCAGGAGCTCACAGGCCTTGTAGGCGGCGATGCCACCGCCGACCCCCAGCACGATCTCGGCCACGGACCACCTCCACCAGACGAAGCTACGGACGTGCGGCCTCACCGGCACCGCGGGCGCCGGGGAGGAAGCGGGGCTAACGCGGAAGACCCGCGCCCGCAACAGCGGGCACGGGTCTCACGATGACCAGCTCGATCGCCGGGCCGGCCCGCGCACCGCGGGCGGCCCGAGGGAGATCACGGGTTGTCGGTGGCCTCGGCCGTGAGCAGCCCGGAGTTGATCTCGCGCATCGCGATCGAGAGCGGCTTCTCCTGCGGCGTGGTCTCCACCAGGGGACCGACGTATTCGAGGAGGCCCTCACCGAGCTGGCTGTAGTAGGCGTTGACCTGCCGGGCACGCTTGGCCGCGAAGATCACCAGCGAGTACTTCGACGAGGTCTTGTCGAGCAGCTCGTCGATCGGCGGGTTGGTGATGCCTTCGGGGTTGGCGACGGTTCCCACGGAATGTCAGTCCTTCGGTCGGGAGCTAAGAGTTCGCAAGTCAGAACGGCTCGGGCGCGGGCCTCCGGGGCCACCCGCCCTGGACGATGCCCGGCCCGGCGGTGCGGGCGGGTCGCGCGGGGTCAGGTCGTCTCGGGCGCCTGTGCGGGAGTCAGAAATGACGAACCGAGCAATCCTACCAGCTCATCGGCGGCACGCTCGACGAAGTCGTTGACGACCGTGCGGTCGAACTCCTTCTCGGCGGCCAGCTCCTCGTCCGCGTGGGACAGGCGCCGGCGGATCGTCTCCTCGTCCTCGGTGCCCCGGCCGACCAGGCGGCGGTGCAGCTCGTCGACGCTGGGCGGGGCCAGGAAGACCAGCTGGGCGTCGGCCATCGAGGCACGCACCTGGCGCGCGCCCTGGAGGTCGATCTTCAGCAGGACCGGCCAGCCCTGTGCGAGCCAGCCCTCCACCTGGCCGCGCGGCGTCCCGTAGAGGTTGCCCGCGAACTCCGCCCACTCCAGCAGCTGGCCACCGTCGACCAGACGCTGGAACTCCGACCGGGTGACGAAATGATAGTGCTCACCATCGGTCTCGTAGTCGCGCTTCTTCCGGGTGGTCACCGAAACGCTCAACTTGATCCATGGCGAGCGCGCCCGGATCAACTCGATCACGCTGTCCTTGCCGACCCCTGACGGGCCGGAGAGGACGGTGAGTCGAGCTGCCGGGCGCGCGTCGTCATCCATGCTCACGGCTCATTCCTACAC
>CAKUMG010001568.1 GCA_934667465.1 uncultured Actinoplanes sp.
CCCCAGACCGGAACCGCCGCCGACGTCGACAGGTCGGTGAAGGAGACCCGGCCGGGGATCGCGATGGTGGCGCCGCGGGCCGCCGTGGCGGGCGCGGTGGCGGTGATCGCCGGGGCGAGCTGGCTGATCCACACTTCGGCGGTGTCGCTCGCGGCGGCGTGCGTGGCGTCGCCGGGGTAGCCGAACGTGTAGACGTGCTTGACACCGTTGACCGGAACGTCGCGGAAGGTGAACGTGCCGTCGGCCGCGGTGGTCACGGCCGGCAGTGAGCGGGAGCCGCTCAGCGACTGGCGGGTGACGGTGATCCGCTGTGGCGCAGTCACTGTCGCGCTGTGGAAGGAGAGGCGGCCGGTGACGGTGACCGGCGCGTCTCCCGGGCTCTTCGACGCCGGGCCGGTGACTTCCAGGGTGGCGCCCGACTTGGTGTAGTCGCTGAGCAGGTTCAGGGCGAACTCGCCGGTCTTGCGGTTCTCGGTGACCGCGTAGAGGGTGCGGCCCATCACCGTCAGGCCCTGGCGCTCGACGAACGTGTTCGCCGGGAGGTCGTACCGGTGGACTAGCGAACCGTCCGGGCGCTCGACGTGGATCGTCGACACGTCCTTGCCGTTGCTGTCCCCGACGATCATCAGGGAGCCGTCCGGTGACGTCGTCGAGACCACCGGGCCGGACGCTGACGGGAACGTCCTGGCCGGCGACAGGTCGCCCGTCGAGTACGCCCGATGCGACGCGCCACGCTCGGAGGAGTAATAACTGCACGACAGGATCAGCTCGCTCCCGTCCGGGGTGAGCACGGCGTCGTGCAGGCCGGTGCAGGCGCTGTTCGGCAGGGCCGCTGTCACCTTCGGATGACCCGAGGAGACGTCGTGGACGCGCACCTGGCTGTCGTAGGGAAGGGAGACCGACGATCGGTCCGCGGTCACCAGCAGGTCCGGCTTGCCGGGGACGCTGCGCACCAGCGGCGGCTCGCTGGTGAAACCGACGCCTTGGAGGTTGCCGGTGAACACCGGCTTCGCGCCGCGCAGGTCGAGAGAGCCCAGCTTGCCCTTGCCCGACTGGCAGTTGTAGCCGACATACAGCTTGCCGCCGGCAGGCGCCAGCCACGTGGGACAGCCGCCGGGGCCGAAGTCGTGACGGAACGTTTCGGTCAGGGTGGTGGAGTCAAACCCGACGACGGCGTTCCCGCTGCGCAGCGCTACGAAAAGCGTGGAACCGTCCGGGCTCAGGGCCATGCCCCGCGGATCATCGAGACCGGTGATCGCGGTCAGCTCAACGCCGGACGCGCTGACCACCCGAACGCTGTTGCCGGGTTTGCCGGTGCTCAGGACGAGCCGGTCACGCGCAGGGTCGGCGACCATCTGCCAGAAGCCGGGCATGTCCAGCCTCTCGGCGGCCCGTGCCGCTGGAGTTCCCAGCCCGGCCACGCCGACCACCGCCGCGGCTGCGGCGCCCATCCACCGCGACATGGTTCGCACTGTTTCTCCGATTCGGATCAAGGCGGTTCGCCCGCCAGCGCATCCTAAGCACCGATCGACTGAAAATGATCATCCGAAAGGACGAGTCAGTCACGTAACGTCGAAACGCTGCCGACTTGACGCGATGTGGGAACGAATCTGTCTCACGTAGGCCGTACAGTGTGGCCCCTCGGCTGCCCATCCGCGGCCGGATTGACGGGGAGGAACACCCTCATGGGT
>CAKUMG010001569.1 GCA_934667465.1 uncultured Actinoplanes sp.
GCGCACCATCTCGCGCGCGGGCATCCAGCTCAGCCCCGCCTCCATCCGCAACACCATGCAGGACCTGACGCATCTCGGCCTGCTCGCCGCCCCTCACTCCAGCGCCGGGCGCCTCCCGACCCACGCGGGCCTGCGCCTCTTCGTCGACGGCCTGCTGGAGGTCGGCGACGTCGGCGAGGAGGAGCGCCGCGCCGGGTACAAGCACGTCAACTCGCCGCCGGTCGGCAAGAAGGAGATGTACCTGACCAGCGGGCATCTGCCGCACTACGCGGACGACATGTTCCCGGTCATGGCGCTGTCGTCGTCGCCGGAGGACGAGTTCGTGCTGAGACCGTCCGCCTGCCCGCACCACGCGCTGATCTACCGGTCCCGCGGGCGCTCCTACCGCGAGCTGCCGTTGCGGATCGCGGAACTGGGCGGCATGTACCGGTCGGAGCGCTCCGGCGTGCTCGGCGGGCTCAGCCGGGTGCGCGGCATGTGGCTCAACGACGCGCACGTCTTCGTGCCGCCGGAGCTGGTGGCGCAGGAGATCGAGCTGGTGCTGCGCATGATCGGCAAGGCGCACGCGGCGCTCGGCGTGAAACCGGCCGGCTTCCGGCTGTCGCTGCGCGGCGCCGGCCCGAAGTACGTCGGCGACGGCGCGATGTGGGACCGGGCCGAGGCGATCCTGCGTGACGTGCTGCGCGAGTCCGGGCGGGCGTTCACCGAGGAGCCGGGCGAGGCCGCGTTCTACGGGCCGAAGATCGACATCCAGGTGGCGGACGCGGGCGGCCGGGAGATGACCCTCTCCACCGTGCAGCTCGACTTCCACCAGCCGGCCCGGTTCGGGTTGTCCTACGTGGACGCGGCCGGCGAGCGGCAGGTGCCGGTGATGATCCACCGCAGTCTGGTCGGCAGCATGGAACGGCTGTTCGCCTACCTGATCGAGGTGCACGACGGCGCGTTCCCACTCTGGTACGCGCCCCGCCAGCTCCAGGTGCTGCCGGTCTCCGCCGCGCAGGAGGACGCGGCGCGGGAGTTCTGCCGCGCGGCCGTGTACGCCGGGCTGCGCGCGGAGGTGGTGGCGGACGGCTCGGTGTCGTCCCGGGTCCGGCGGTCCGCGCAACAGCGGGTGCCCTACGCCGCGATCATCGGCCCGGCCGAGGCGGAGTCCGGCCAGGTCTCGCTGCGCCCGCGCAACCAGCCGGGTCTGGCGCCGCTGCCGGTCGGCGCCGCGCTCTCCCAGCTGGTCGCGGAGGCCGATCCGCACTGACCGATGATCCGCCGGGGCCGCGCACGGCCCCGGCGGACCCGGTCAGGTGACCGCGCGGCGGCGGAAGCCGATCAGGCCGGTGGTGGTGAAGAGCAGGCCGAAGCCGGTCAGCGCCAGCAGCGAGATCCACGGCGCGATGTGCGGCACCTCCGGCACCGACGCCGCGCGCACCGCCTCGGACAGGTAGGTCAGCGGGTTGAAGAGCGTCACCACCTGGAACCAGGCCATCGAGTCCAGCGACTTCCACGGGTACTGCGTCGCGCCGGTGAGCGTCGTCGCCTCGGTGCCCGCCGACAGGTTCTGCACGACCCCGCCGAGCACCAGCATCGCCACCACCCATGCGGCCTTGCCCCAGCGCCGGACCGCCCACGGCGTGGCCGGGCCAGCCGGGGGCGCCGGTCCCGCCGGCGGCGGACAACGTCCCGGGGTCGCCCTGGCC
>CAKUMG010001570.1 GCA_934667465.1 uncultured Actinoplanes sp.
GTGCCGGCGGGCCGGGGCCTGCGCCTGACCTCGCGCCCGGTGCCCGGCGCGGTCTGCGTGGCGGGCGCGTCCCGGCTGGCGGCGCTGCGTGGGCTGCTGCGCTTCGCCCGCTCGCTGCGGGTCTACGGGCCCGCCGTCGCCGCCGCGTCCGGCCCGGTGCCCAGCACCTGGGAGGTGGAGACCGGGGCGCTGCGCCTGTCGCTGACGCTGAGCCCGGAGCCCTACCGCGGCTTCTCCGGCGAGGGCGCGGCCCTGACCGCACTCGCCGGCGACGACGTGCTCGACGACGCCGACCTGGTGTCCGCGCTGCTCTCCTGGGACCCGGCCATCGACGTGGCGGCCCTGGCAGCCGCCGCGGGCGTGGGGGCCGAGCGGGTGCTGGGCGCCCTCGCGCAGCTCGGCACGGCGGGGCGGATCGGCTACGACGTGGCCGAGGGCGCCTACTTCCACCGGGCCATGCCCTATGACGCCGGCCGCGCGGAGCGCGACAATCCCCGCCTGGTCGCCGCTCGCGCGCTCGTGGAGGCGGGGGCGGTCACCGTCGACGCCGGCGGTGCGGCGGCGACCGTGCGCAGCGGCGACGAGACCTACCGGGTGCGCGTCCTCGCCGACGGCAACACCTGCTCCTGCCCCTGGTTCGCCAAGCATCGAGGTCAGCGGGGCCCGTGCAAGCACGCCCTCGCGGTGAGCATGGGGCAGGGCTCGTGACCATCATCGCCACGCTGCTGCGGGGCGGCGACACCGGCCGCGTCGCGGGGTTCGTCCTCTCCCTCGACGAGGCCGCGCGCCGCGAGGAGGGCGCCGCATTGCTGCCCCTCGTGCGCCGGGAGGAGGGGAACTGGTGGTGGCATCAGCATGCGACCGCGCTCGCCGTGGCGGCGGTCGGTCTGCTGTCCACCGCGCGCAAGGTCACGCAGATCCTGGCCCGGTCCACGGTGCGGCTGGATGAGGGTCGCATCGAGCCGGTGCTGGCCGTGGCCCGCGCGCGGGGGATCACCTGGCTGCCCGAGTTGGCCTATGCGATGGCGGAGAAGCAGGAGACGGCGAGCGAGGCCCTGCAGTGGGGCTTCGTCGCCGACCTGCTGCGGGCCGAGGGTCTCGCGCCGCCGCTCGGGGACCGGTTCGTCGCGGGCTGGGTCGACACCGTCGGCTGGCCCCGCGAACGGCGGGGGCGCGAGATCCCGTTGGCCGACCGGCTGCGCCATGACCCGTTCCTGCATCCCCTGGTGCCCCGGCTGTTCGAGATCGACGGGCTCGGGACCGCCATGACCCACCTGCCCGACGCCCTCGCGCAGCTGAGCGCCGAGGGGGTGGTCGACCGATCCGTGCTGCTCGACGGCACCCTGGGCCGCCTCCTGCGCGGCGACCGGGCGGCCGCCCTGCGCGCCTTCACGACGCTGCACGACTGCCTCGCCCCCTCGCCCGCGGAGATCGCGGCCCGCCGCGCGGACTATCTGCACCTGCTGACCGACGCCCCGTCCGCGGTCGCCGCCCTCGCCCAGCGGGCACTGCGCCGCCTCGAGCCGGCCGCCCTCGACCCGGCGGACCTGGCCGCCGCGTCACAGGTCGTGCTGGCGCGGCCCGACAAGGCCCTGGTCAAGGGGCAGCTCATCTGGCTGGCCAAGGTCGCGCCCGCCCGGCCGCAGTTGTTCACCGAGGCACTCGCCGTCGCCGCCGGGCACCCCGCCGC
>CAKUMG010001571.1 GCA_934667465.1 uncultured Actinoplanes sp.
CGCACCCTGTACGCCGGCATGGAGGGCCCGCTCTCCGCCGACGGCCGGGACGCCGACGGTCGGGGCCTGCAGCGCATCGTCCGCTACACCGGGCGCGAGGCGGGTGCCTACAAGCTTGCGGGGCAGTACGCGTACCGCACCGACCCGAACCTCGGCCTGGTCGAGCTGGTGGCGGTCGGCGGTGACCAGCTGCTGGCCGTCGAGCGCGGCTTCACCGCCGGCGTCGGCAACGTCGTGCGCGTCTACCGGGTGTCGGCCACCGGCGCGCCGGACGTCAGCGGCGTCGCGTCGCTGACCACGGTCACCGACCCGCGCGCATGGCTCGGCAAGGAACTGCTCGTCGACATCGCGGACTGCCCGCCGTCGGGCGCCACGAGCAAGCAGCCCCAGCCCAACCCGCTGCTCGACAACATCGAGGGCGCCGCGCTCGGCGCAACCCTGCCGGGCGGGCGCCGGGTGCTGCACCTGATCTCCGACGACAACGGCAGCACGACCCAGACCACCCGCCTGTACGCCCTCGCGGTCACGCTGCGCCCCGAAGTGACCCTGCAGAACCGGGCGCTGCTGTCCGCCACCGCCTACCAGCCCGGCCCGGTCTCCGGGACGAAGCTGGACCCGGCCCCGGTCTTCGGCATCACCGCCCCCTTCCCGGGGCAGCCGGTGCCGGGCTTCTCCGCGGTCATCCCGGCGCGCGCCGGTGACCTGTCCGGCAAGCGGCTGCTCGCCATGCCCGACAACGGCTTCGGCAGCAAGGACAACTCGCCGGACTTCCTGCTGCGCGCCTACGACGTCGCCCCCGACTACCGCCGGCACAAGATCGACGTGAAGGGCTTCATCAGCTTCCGCGACCCGGACCGCAAGGTGCCGTTCCCGATCGTCAACGGCGGCACCCGGGAGCGGCTGCTCACCGGCGCCGACTTCGACATCGAGTCGCTGGCCCGCGACGCGCGCGGCGACCTGTGGATCGGCGACGAATTCGGCCCGTACCTGATCCGCACCGACCGCACGGGCAAGGTGCTGCAGGCGCCGATCCCGCTGCCCGACGGCGCGAAGTCGCCGCAGTCACCCGACCTGGCGCCGGGCGAGACCCCGGTCGTGCCGGCCAGCCGCGGCTTCGAGGCGCTCGCCGCGAGCCGGGACGGCAAGACGCTCTACCCGATCCTGGAGGGCGCCAAAACCACCGACGCCGACCAGCGCCGCCGCATCGTGTACGAGTTCGACGTGCGCAAGAACCGCTACACCGGCCGCACCTGGACGCTGCGCGTCGACGACCCGACCCTGGTCATCGGCGACGCGGCGGTCCTCGACGGGCGTCGGCTGCTCGTCATCGAGCGCGACAACGCGATGGGCGCGCAGTCCCGCATCAAGCGCCTCGTCACCACCGACCTCGACTCGGCGGGCGCCGACGGCTACCTTCCCCGCCGCACCGTGGCCGACCTGATGCGCATCGCCGACCGTACGGGCGTGTCCACCCCGGCACGCCCCGGCGAGTACGGCGTCGGGCCGCTGGTCTCGTTCCCGCTGCAGTCGGTGGAGTCGGTGCTCCCGCTGACCGGCGACCGGGTGCTCGTGGCCAACGACAACAACTTCCCGGGCAACGACGGCCGCATCCCGGGCCGCGCCGACGACACCGAGATCATCGAAATCGCCGTCCCCGGCCTGCGCTGACCCCTCCCCTGCACTGCTCCAC
>CAKUMG010001572.1 GCA_934667465.1 uncultured Actinoplanes sp.
CGTCGAGACCAAGCGGCTGCCCTTCGCAGAGGCGGAAGACGGAGCCGTCGGGCTTGAGACGCTGCTCTCCGCCTCGCTCCGCCTGTTCCATGACGGCGCGATCGGACTTGCCGGCCGAGGAGACCAGGACCAGCAGGGACCGGTCGAGCAGGCGGGGCGGCGTGCCGCCGAGGTCGAGCACGGTGACGCCGTCGGTGCCCTCGTCGCCACCGCCGGGCACGCCGTCGAGCAGCACGACCACGTGCGGCACCGCGGGGGCCACCCCGGACGGGTCGAAGCGTGGCCGGCCGCCGGCGATCTCGGCGAGCAGCTCGTCGAGCTCCGGCCGGGAGCCGGCGACCAGGCGCACCGGGCCGAGCCGGTCGGTCCGGACGGGGTGCAGGTTGTGCGGCAGCCACTTCACCCACTCCCAGCCGGGGCGGCGCTCCGGCGCGGCGCACACGGCCACGAGCAGGTCGTCGGGGGCGTGGAAGACGGCGAGCTGACCGATCATCGCCCGGGCCAGGTCCCGCACGGCTGCGCCGTCACCGCGTACGTAGATCCGGGCGAACCCGCGCAGCGACACCGCGACCGGCAGGTCCGGCACCACCGACCAGGTGTCCAGGAACCGCCGCAGCGCGCCCGCGGTCATCGGCTCGAGGTCGTCGAACGGCCGGGTGACCGGGGGGACCAGCGGAGTCGCGAGCGTCTGCGGGCCCACCGCGACGCGTGCCACCGCGAAGTCGGGGTCCTCGGGCCGGCGTTCCCACAGCCGGTGACTGCCCACCGTGGACCACAGCCGCCCCGGATCGGGGTGCCGGTAGAACAGGCCCGCCCGCTGCCGCGTGGCGGTGTCCCGGACCTGTCGCCGCAACCCCGACAAATGCCGCAGGTATTCGCGGCGGGCGGCCATCATCTCGGCCTTGCGCGGCGTCCCGCTGCCGCCGAACGAGGTGGCCAGCATGGCCAGCGACGACACCCCGAACAGCCCGCCGATCACATAGGACAGCGCGCCGCCGCGGCCCTGCCCCATGAGCAGCGCCATCGCGACGGAACCGCCCAGCATCGGCAGCGTCATGAACGCCTGCTGCCAGCGGGCCCCCGTGGCCTGCGGAATCTCGGGCGGGGGCTCCACGGCCAGGTCGCCGTGCGGGATCTCCGGCGCGGGCCGCCGGGCGGGCCGCTTGATCACCACCGTCCCCACGCGGCGCCCTCCGTCCACTCGGTGCAGTCGCCAGGTCACTCAGCGCCGATGATAGGTAAAGTCTGATCCGTTGGGCAGTCTCATCACCATCGATGGGGGACGATGCTGTGGCCGTGGGCCTCGCCAGAGTCACGATCAGCGCGCCCCAGCGCCGGGTGGACGTGGCGCTGCCGGAGCACGTCCCGCTCGCCGAGTTGCTCCCGGACGTGCTGCGGCACGCGGGCGAGGGGCTGGCCGACGAGGGCGAACGGCACGGCGGCTGGGTCCTGCGGCGGGCCGGTGGCGAGATGCTCGCCGCGTGGCAGCCGCTGGCCGACCAGGGCGTCCGCGACGGCGAGGTGCTGCACCTGCTGCCGGCCCGCGACGAGTGGCCGGAGCTCGAGTACGACGACGTGGTGGAGGCGGTCGCCGAACAGGCCCGCCGCCGCAGCACCGCGTGGACCCCCGCGGCCACCCGGACGGCGTCGCTCGCGGGGGCCGGTGCGCTGCTCGCCGCGGGCCTGTTC
>CAKUMG010001573.1 GCA_934667465.1 uncultured Actinoplanes sp.
GACCCGCCCGCCTACCCCGAAGGCGTGCACCGCTGGATCAACCTGGCCGCCCACGACGACATCGTCGCCGCCCGGCCACACCTCCACACCCTGTTCGACACGAACCGCCCACCCACCGCCACCTTCGACAGCACCTACACCGTCGACAACGGCGCCGAACCCCACCGCGCCACCTTCTACCTGACCAAACCCACCATCGGTCACGCCCTCGCCGACGTCCTCGCCACCGACGAGAACGCCTGACCCCTCGCGGTACATCGAGAACGGATGACCCATCGTGACCCGGGCCGGTCGCCCAGGCCTACGACGCCTGGCAAGGCAGCGGCGGGGCGACTGTGTACCGGCGACGGCCACGGTGCGGACCGGTCGAAGCACTTGGCTCCGGAGCGTCGCGCCGCGAAGGCCTGGGCGAGGCGAGGCCTCCACCGCCGGCCGTGAGCCCGTAAAGATTCTCGCTCATCCTGCGTTGTCCTCCTGCAGGGTCATGGGCTTGATCTGGCCGGGCTCGCGTCGGTCGTCCGCCTCGGGAGCCCGCGGGTCGGTGCGGGCTGCGCTGACGACGTAGCCGGGGTCGCGGTCCAGGTTGAAGCGGTCGCGGTCGTAGCGGTGGGTGGCAGCGGGAAGGCTGGCGGCCGCGGCGAGATCCCGCAGCCAGGTGAACACGTTCAGCTCGGCGAGCTGGCCCTCGCCGTTCGGGCCACGGGTGGCGAACATCGGCCCGGACATCGTGTCGATCGCGGTGCCGGCGGCGGCGCGGGCGTTGAAGTAGGCGTCGAGCGCGCGTTGGGTTGGCGGGGGCACCGCCCGTTCCCGCAATTGCGCGCCTTTGCCCAGGTAGCGCAGCGTGCGGTGGCCCGCTTTGTACGACAGGTCGTCGAGGTCTCGGCCGAGGGCCTCGCTGATGCGCAGGCCGAGATCGGCCAGCAGCCGCAGCAGCGCCCGGTCACGCAGGGCCGCCAGGTAGCGGGCCTGAGCCTGCCGGCTGTCCGGAGTGGTTTGCAACCGGGCCGCGCGCTCGTCGACCTCGGCCGCGGCCTGGACCAGCAGCAGGTCGATCTCGGGGTCGGTCAACCCGACCGTGGTGGAGGTGTGGGTATTGACCTTGGGTCGTTTCGTGGCGGCGACGGGGTTGCGCGCGATCCGGCCGTCGCTGTTGGCGACCAGGTGGGTGTACCAGCTGGACACCGAGGCTAGAGCCCGGGCGACAGTGCTGGCTGCGGCGGTGCGCCCACCGGTGCCCTGCAACTCGCGCCACACCCGGAACTGGCCCAGATCGGTGGGCCAGGCAGTAAGCGGGTCGAGCCGGTCACGATCGCACCAGCCGAGGTAGGCCTGCAGGTCGCGCAGGTGAGCGGCGCGGGTGTGCACCGACTCGGCTTCGATCAGCCAGGCCAGGGTGAGCCGGCGCACGCTGTAGCGGCTGCCGTCGTCCGGCGGCAGTGCGGGCATCGCGGCGACCCGGGCGGCGCGTTCGGCGACCAGTTGCGACAGCTCATCGCCGGGCCCGGCCGGGCACAGCTCGGTGCTCATCGGCTCGTGCCGGTCTTGAGCGCGGCCTCGATCTGGGGTTCGGGCAGCCCGGCGCGGCGCGCGGCCGCCACGGGCTACCGTCGCCGCCCGCTGCTGCGCGGGGACCTGCCGGCTCATGAGCGGCTGCTACCGGTTCCGCGGGGTGCGGCGGTTCTTCAC
>CAKUMG010001574.1 GCA_934667465.1 uncultured Actinoplanes sp.
CGATCGGGCTGCCGATGGTCAGGTCGTTGCCGGCGCCGAGGTGGTGCAGGAGCACGGCCAGCCCGGCCTGCGCGACCATCGGGGCGGTCGCGCCGTGCTGCGCGGCCAGCTTGCCGATCCCGGTGAGCAGGTCGGTGTCCAGCTCGAAGTCGACGTGGCCGCCGTGGTGGCCGGCCGCCGTGGGCCGGGGCCGGTCCAGCGGCAGCTGCACCGGCTGCGGCACGCCGGCCAGTTCCGTGCGCCAGTAGTCCAGCTGGGCCGCGGCGACGCTGTCCGGGTCCTCCTCGTCGCCGAGCACCTGCTGCTGCCACAGCGTGTAGTCCTTGTACTGCACCGCCAGCGGCGGCCACTGGGGCGCCTGCCCCCGGTGGCGGGCCGTGTACGCGGTCACCAGGTCCTGCAGGAACGGGCCCATCGACGCGCCGTCCGCGGCGATGTGGTGGAACACGAACGCCACCAGGTGCTCCTGCGGGGTGACCTGGAAGATGGTCACCCGCAACGGGATCTCGGTCTCCAGGTCGAAGCCCTGGCGCACCGCGGCCTGCACCGCGGCGTCCGAGCAGTCCGGGGTGACGGTGAGGAACCGGGTCTGGAAGACCGCCTCCTCGCTGGGCAGCACCCGCTGCTCCGGCGTACCGTCCTCGTTCTCGGCGATCAGGGTGCGCAGGCTCTCGTGCCGGCCGACGATGTCGGTGACCGCGGCGACCAGCGCCGCGGTGTCCAGCGGCCCGTTCAGGCGCAGGACGAACGGGATGTTGTAGGTCGCGGACGGGCCCTCCAGGCGGTGGAGGAACCACATCCGGCGTTGGGCGAAGGACAGCGGGATCATCGACGCACTCCTACACGTTCATCGGGCGCAGCTGGGGGCGGTTCGAGGCGGACAACTTCTTGATCTGCGCCGACAACTGGGCGACAGTGGGACCGCGGAAAACCATGGTGACCTTGACGTCGACGTTGAGTTCCTTGCGGATCCGGCCGATCAGGCGGGTGGCGAGCAGTGAGTGCCCGCCCTGCTCGAAGAAGTCGGCGTCGACACCGACCTCGTCGACCCCGAGCAGCTCGGCGAAGAGCCGGCACAGCACCTGCTCGGTGGGGTTGCGCGGTCCCCGGCCGGTCGTGGCGGTGGGGCGGTCCGGCGCCGGGAGCGCGTTGCGGTCGAGCTTGCCGCTGGGCGTCAGCGGGATCCGGGGCAGCGTGACGATCGCCGAGGGCACCATGTATTCGGGCAGGTTCTCCCGGGCCAGCTCGGTCAGGGCCGCACTGTCCACCCGCTTGTCCTTGCCGGGCACCACGTAGCCGACGAGCCGCTGGTCGCCGGGGCGGTCCTCGCGCAGCACGACCACCGCGCTCGCGACGTCCGGGGAGGCGGCCAGGGCCTGCTCGATCTCGCCGAGCTCGATCCGGAACCCGCGCACCTTGACCTGGAAGTCGGACCGTCCGATGTACTCGACCTGGCCGTCGCGGTTCCACCGCACCACGTCGCCGGTACGGTACATCCGGCTTCCCGGCGCACCGAACGGGCAGGCGACGAAGCGGCCGGCGGTCAGCCCGGTCTGCCCGAGGTAACCGCGCGCCAGCCCCGTACCGGCGAGGTAGAGCTCACCCTCGACGCCGATCTCCTGCATGGCGGCCTTTTCGACAGCCTTATATTCGTCGCCCATGTTTATCTCGGGATAAAGCGACTGCTC
>CAKUMG010001575.1 GCA_934667465.1 uncultured Actinoplanes sp.
GGCCCAGCTGCACGAGGATCTCCGACAGGTCGCGCACCCGGGCGGCGAAGGCGGCCGCGCGGGGGTCGCCGGGGAGCAGCTCCGCGTAGTCCTTCATGGCGGAGCCGCAGCCCGCGGCGTTGACCACGATCGCGTCGACGCCCGCGCGCTCGAACGTGTCCAGCAGCCGCCGGGCGAAGGCGCGCGCCTCGTCCGCGCGTCCGTTGTGGACGCTGAGCGCACCGCAGCAGCCCTGCCCGCGGGGCACGACCACGTCGCAGCCCTCGGCGGCGAGGACGCGGATCGTGGCGGCGTTGACGTCGGGGAAGAACGCGCTCTGCACGCAGCCGGTGAGCACCGCGACCACGGCCCGGCGGGCGCCGCGGGCCGGGATCAGCCGGGGCGGGGGCGGCACCTTGCGAGGGGTCGGGGCGAGTGCTTCGAGGGTGCGGAGGCGGGCGGGGAGCAGCCGGTTCAGGCCGGTACGGCGCCAGGCGCGCAGGGGTCCGCGGAGCAGGCGCATCCGTCGCGGGTAGGTTAACGACGCGAAGATCGCCGCCCGGAGCGCCCGCTCGCGCAGGCCGCGCCGGGTGTGCCGCTCGACCTCGGCGCGGGTGTCCTCGATGAGCCGGTCGTAGCGGACGCCGGACGGGCAGGCGGTCACGCACGCCATGCAGCCGAGGCACTGGTCGATGTGCCGGACGAACGACGCGGAGACCGGCTCGCCCTCGACGGCGCCGCGCATGAGGTGGATGCGGCCGCGCGGGCTGTCCGCCTCGAGGCCCCACAGCGTGTAGGTGGGGCAGGCCGGCAGGCAGAAGCCGCAGTGCACGCAGTCGTCGAGCGCGCTGCGGGAGGCCAGGTCGAAGACGTCGTCCACTCAGATGCCTCCCGCGAAGCGGCCCGGCGCGAACCGGTGCGCCGGATCGAACTGGTCCTTCACCCGCCGCATCAGCGCGAGGCCCGGCACCGGCCCCCACATGTCGACGGTGTCCCGCACGGAGGGTGGGGCCGTGAGCACGACGGCGTGCTCGGCTGTCGTGCGCAGGGCCTCCAGCTGGCGGGCCACGTCGCCGGTCAGGGACGCGTACAGCACCCCGGTGCCCGCCGAGCCGCGCAGCGCGATCCCCGGCGCGGCGGCGACGACCGCGGGCACCCGGGACAGGGCGGCGGTGACCTTGACCCCGGTGCCCCCGGGCGGCCACGGGTAGCGGCCCCACCAGCCGGGCGGGTCCTCGGTGACGGTGCCGCCGAGCGCCTTGGCGAGGCGTGCGGCCCGGTCGCGTACGCCCGATGCCGTGCCCTCCACCAGCACGGCCACGGTCACCATGCCGGGCCGGCGCGCCTCGACGACGCCCGAGCCGAAGTGCCGGTGGTGCGCGGCGGACTCCCCGGCGGGCGCGTCGATCTCCACGGCGGCCGGGACCACCCGCTCGGCCCGGACCGCGGCGAGCACCGCGCCGAGCTCGTGGGCCGGGACCGGGGCGGTCACCACCGCGCGGGTCCCGGGGCGCGGGTGCAGCCGGAACACGCACTCGGTGACGAGCCCCAGCGTCCCGTACGAGCCGGTGTAGAGCTTGCCCAGGTCGTAGCCCGCGACGTTCTTCACCACCTTGCCGCCGGCTCGCGCGATCCGCCCGTCGGGGCGGACCACGGTGATCCCGATGAGCAGGTCGCGGACCGTGCCGCGGGACAGCCGCCGCGGCCC
>CAKUMG010001576.1 GCA_934667465.1 uncultured Actinoplanes sp.
GCGTCGATCCGCTCCACCGTGCCCGTGACCAGCCGCACCCGCGCCGCCAGCACCTCCCGGTAGCCGGTGACGGCGTCGTGCGTGCCGGCCGCCAGCTGGTGCAGGCGGATCCGCTCGACGAACGCCGCCCGCGGGTTGACCAGGGTCACTGTCACGTCGGCACGCCGCGTCAGGCGGTTGGCCGCCATGACGCCCGCATATCCGCCCCCGATGACGACGACCCGATTCCCGGTCATGATGTCCCCCCATCCGTGATGTCTCGAGCAGAAGACACCGGGGGCCGGGGCGTTGTGACAGGCGTGACGCAGACCACTGCGCCGCGTGTTCTGCCTCTATTCGGTAGCGTCGTAGCGGTCGCCGATCCGCTCGCGGAGCTGCTCCACGGGCAGCGGTGCCGCCGGGGTGTGCAGGTTCCAGCGATGCCCGGCCGGGTCGATGATCCAGCCGGCCCGCGACCCGTCGTCCTGCGGCGTGACCGGACGCTCCAGGACGGCACCGGCGCGCAGGGCCGCTGCCACGGTCGCGTCGGCGTCGGGTACGACGAGCACCAGCGACACCGGCGTGCCCCCGTAGGCACGGGGCCCGCGCACGCCGATCTCCGGATGCTCGTCGGCGAGATACATCAGCTCGCCGCCGACGGTCAGCTCGGCGTGCCCGATCCGGCCGTCGCCGGCGGTCCAGCGCTGGACCTCGACCGCCGGCGAACACCGAGGTGTAGAAGCCGATCGCCGCGGCGGCGTCGGCGCAGCACAGATATGGCACGAGTCCGTGTCCCATCCCCGGACACTACCGTCCGGCGTGACGCGGCCTCGCCCGAACGAGTTGCGGCCGTCGGAGAACGGCCGGGCATCAGGCGGGGGTGCGGGCGATGAGGCGGATCGTCCAGCCGGTGGCGTCGCGGGCGGCGGTGACGTCGTCGCAGGCCTGGTGGGTGATCCAGAGGCCGCGGCCGCCGGCGGCGTGGTCGTCGGCCGGGACGAGGCCCGCGAAGGGGTCCTGGGGGCCGTCGCCGGTGTCGCTGACGGTGACGACGACGCGGGACGGGGAGCCCCAGACGCGCAGGCGGGCGGGGGAGCGGCCGTACCTGAGGGCGTTGGTGACCGTCTCGCTCACCGCGACCACCAGGTCGTCGAGCGCCTCGGGGGTGAGGCCGGTGCCGGCGGCGCGGACGGCGCGGCGGGCGTCGCCGGGGTTCGGGTCGGCGATCTCCGCGTCCGGCGGGCGGGACTGCAGGGGGTCGGGGACCGGAGGGCGGTTCTCGCGGAGGAAAGAGCGCGGATCGGTGTACGCCGTGCTGGCCGCACGCCGGTCGCCGGGGCTCACGAGCCGGGGGTGGGTGCGGGCCATGTCGGCCAGGACCCGGCCGGGGGCGCGGCGGGTGTCGTACGCGCAGATGCTCCACAGCGGGAACTCGCCGAACACGTGGTTGATCGCCGACTCGTAGCGGGCCCACGGGTCCCAGCCGTCGCCGAACAGCCGCGGCGGCATCTCGCCCAGGACCCGCACCTGGCCCGCACCGTCGGCGACCTGCCGGGAGATCAGGGCCCGCCACCAGCGGATCGCGGCCGCCGGGCGCAGCGGCGTGCCGTCGCCGGTGAGGAACACGACGGGGGAGCCGGCCGGGAGCGCGGCGCGCACGACCCCGGCGAGGTGGCGGTCGAGGGCGACGAACGTGGGCTCGCCGGCC
>CAKUMG010001577.1 GCA_934667465.1 uncultured Actinoplanes sp.
TCCCAGACCTGCTGGAACGTCGCGGCGTTCTCCTCGCCCGCGAGCGAGCCGATGGCGGCGGCCATGTCGTCGGTGTTGCCGTCCAGCGCCGCCTTCGCGGCGGCGAACTCCTCGGAGTCGGGGCCCGCGGTGTACGCGGTCGCCACGCCGATGCCGGTCAGGTAGACGTGCTCCTGGAGCAGCGCGGTGAGCGTCGAGCGCAGCGCGGCGGCGTCGGAGTCGACCTCGCCCGCGGTCTCGGTCGCGGCGGCCAGGCCGGTCGCGAGGGTCAGGCCCGTCTCCGGCATGTGCGCCGCGGCGGTCCGGGCGTCGGCGAACGGGTCGCCCGTGCTGACGGGCTGGACGGAGTCCGTGCCCATGCTCTCGTGGTCCATCTCCGTCGAGGAGGTCGCCGACGGCGCGCTGCCGGTCGTGTCCCCCTCGGAGCTGCTGCAGGCGGCCAGCGTCAGGCTCAGGGTGAGCCCGGCGGCCATCGCGGCCACGGCGTAGGTGCTGCGGGTGCGTCGCATCATCGCTCCTTGCGTTCCCTCGGGTGTGGTGTCGCGAGGGGTTCGGAGCGGGCGCGGGGCCGGATGGGTCCGGAGCGGGTGAACGCTACGCGGCGCCGTGCCAGGCGAGCGCGAGCACCAGGTCCTCGGGGCGCTCGGCGTGCTCGGGGGCGGGGCCGCCGACGAAGCACCGGCACGGCCCGTCGCGGTGCACCAGGCCGGCGTGCGGACGCGCGACGCACGGGGTGGGGCCGACGGCGGCGGAGAGCTCGTCGAAGGGCGTCCAGGCGGCGGGGAGCCGGCGGATCGCGGCCGGGCGGCCGAGGTCGTCGAGTGTCATGCGGTCCCACCTCCGTGCTCCGGGCCCCGGGGGACCCGTCCTGCGGCGTCGGCGCGGGCCGACGTCGCCCCGCGGGCCACCTCGGCCCGTGTGCAGCTCATCGGACGGTCGCACGGGTTCCTGTGGCGTCAGGAGCAAACAGGTGGTAACCCGCGGGTGAAAAACCGCACATGTGGTCGACATCACGGACGATTCGGACCGTCTCGGCTGGCGGGGGACGCCGTCCCGTGCGAGGTGCGCCGTGGCGGTCAGACCGCCGAGCGCAGCGCCCGCCGCTCGGCCTGGGCCGCCGGGTCGGGCACCGGCGCCGCCTCCAGCAGCCGGCGGGTGTAGTCGTGCTCCGGCGCGCGGAGGACCCGGCTGCGCTCGCCGACCTCGACCAGGCGGCCCCGGTGCATGACGGCGACCCGGTCGGCCAGCTCGTCGACCACGGCCAGGTCGTGGCTGATGAACAGGCAGGCGAACCGCAGCCGCTGCTGGATCGACCGGAACAGCTCCAGGACGGTCGCCTGCACCGACACGTCCAGCGCGGACGTCGGCTCGTCGGCGATCAGGAGCTCGGGGTCGAGCGCGATCGCCCGCGCGATGGACACCCGCTGCCGCTGCCCGCCGGACAGCTCGTGGGGGTACCGCGACGCCCACGCGGCTGGCAGCTCGACGCCGTCCAGCAGCTCGGCGACCCGGGCGCCCAGCGCGGCCCGCCGCAGCCCAGCGTGCACCCGCAGCGGCTCGCCCACGGACTCGCCGACCGTGTACCGCGGGTTGAGCGACGCGGCGGGGTTCTGGAACACGACCCCGATCCGGGTGCGGGCGGCGCGCACGGCCCGCGGGGTGTCCCGCCCCAGCCGGGTGCCGACG
>CAKUMG010001578.1 GCA_934667465.1 uncultured Actinoplanes sp.
GTCCTCGGCGAACCCGTTCGGTGCGAAGGCCGGCGGGCCGGGAGCGGTCAGCACCAGCGCGCGATTCCCGGAGAGCAGCAGGTCCGAGGCGCCGTACGCGTCGGTCAGCGCCAGCTCACCGGTCTGCACGCGGGACACCGCGTCGACCACCCGGAGCACCGGGACGCCGTCGCGCACCGCGAGCGTGACGATCCGGCGGCCGTCCGTCTTGATCAGATCGGGCTCGTCCACGCCGCGTTCGTGCGTGTTGGTCCCGGAGAAGGCGTCGCTCCCGCCCCCGGCGTCCGGCACCATCGCGGCGCCCTCCCGCGCCACGTCAGCCGGCATCGCCACCTCGTCACCCGCGAAGCCGAACGGGCCGACCTGTGCCGCCGCGGACGCCCGGAGCGTGTCGTAGAGGCCGGGGCAGGAGTCGTATGAGACGAGGCGCAGGCCCTCCGCCGGCGTCACCGGCGGGGCGTCGTGAGTGTCGTCCGAGGACGACGTGCAGGCCGTCAGCGCGAGCAGAAACGCAAGAACGACCGGGCTCCGCCGGGACACAGTCATGCCCGATTCGACGGCGGAGTGCGCCCGGCCGTTCCGTCAGCCGTTTCGTCAGATCAGAGGTACATGCCGGTGCGGTGGTCCTCCGGCTGCTTCGCGGGCGGCTTGTCGCCCTCGCCGAAGAACCGCTTGCCGCCGAACTCGCCGTGCAGCCGGTCGTCCAGCTCGTCCGCCAGCCCGGTCATCACCTGGACCGCCAGCATGAGGTGGGTGGCCTGGAAGTTGCGGCCGAAGACCGGGATCGACGCCCACACCGTGTCCTGCGCGCAGTAGAGCCGGCCGATCGGCATCCGGTTGGTCAGCTCGGAGAGCTTTACGTAGAGCTGCTCGGTCGGCTCGACCTCGGTGAGGATCGGCGAGAAGACGTCCACCAGCGGCGGGTTGTCCCGGACCCGGACGAAGACCATCGCGGACCCGGCCCGGATGCCGATGTCGCCGTCGGTGTCGACCTGCAGCTGGTCGACGGTGGTCTTGGACATGGTGGCGACGACGGTGCGGACCCGCTCCTCGAGCGGGACCTCCTCGGCGGCGTCGGCGAGGGCGGCCGAGAGCACGCCCTCGTCGAGGCCCTCGAGCTCGAGATCCTCGAGGCTGGGCTCGTGCCGCGCGGTCGCCAGCGGGGTCGCGTCGATCGGCTCGTCCTGGTCGTCGTGCACGAGATAGACCAGGAACGCCGGGTGCGGCGCGCCGTAGACGTCGCGCAGCGTCCGGGAGACGACCGTGGCGAGCTGCCGCGCGGCCTCGGTCGAGGTCCGCAGCCCGAACGCGTCGCCCGAGCCGGGCAGCACGCCGGGCGGCGACCAGCCGAGCGCGACCAGGTCGGCCACGGCGGACCGGTCCATCCGGTAGCCCTCGGGCAGGGCGGCGTTGCCGACCGCCAGTGCCTCGATCACCCCGTCGGGCAGCACCCGCATACTCACCGAATAGACGGCGGTGCCGGTGCCCGACGCGGTCGGGTCCAGGGTGATGTCGACATACGACCCCGGGTCGAGCGTGGGCAGCAGCGTGGCCAGGGCGCCGGCGAACTCACGCCACGCCTCGGTCACCTTGGCCCGCAGATCGGCCGTCGTGGGCTCGTCGAGCAGGATGCCCTCGGGCTGGTCGGTCGGGAACTCCGGCGTCATGATCGCACCTCCGCCCCG
>CAKUMG010001579.1 GCA_934667465.1 uncultured Actinoplanes sp.
CGGCGGGAGCGCCCGCGCCCACGACGCGTTCACCCACACCGTGCACGGCGGCCTCGGCCGCGTGGCCGCCCGCTTGTTCGACGCCCTCGACGACGGCGCCCACGGCGGCCTCACCGTCCGCGAGCTCGCGGCCCTCACCGGCCTGCACCCGCGCACCGTCATCCGGCACCTCGTCAGCCTGCAGGCGGCCGACCTCGCCACCAGCGGCGGCGGCGGCCGCACCTGGGCTCGGAGCCTGGCCGCCGGCGATCAGCACCAGCTGCAGGCCACCCTCGACGCCGCCGCCGCCGTGCTGGGCAGCACCGGCACCACCGCCCGCCGGGCCGCCCGGCACGCCGCCGAACGGGAAGCGTTCGCCACCTACTGGACCGACTTCAGCAACCGGCGCGGCTGGGCCGTCCAACGCGGCCTCTACCGGCCCGACCAGCCGGCCCTACCGCTACCCCTGGCCGCTTGACCGCCACTTCCCCAGCCCGACCCCCGCCGCAGCACGACGCTGCCCCGACGCGTCCCCAGCGCCGCTACTTCGCGTCCGCCGACCTCCCGCGACCCCCAGAGCCCTCGGCACGAGCGCCGACCCGGGCCACTGACGGCCCCCGAGGGTCTGCCGCAGCCGACTACGGGCCGCAGGACGGCCCGTCAGACACGTTTACGGACCAGACCGAGCACTAGTCTCACGCCGCATTTCAGACTCCTAGTGCTCGGACTGGTCCAGGCCCCGGGTGACGCTTAGTAGCGCGCAGGGCCAGGGCCAACACCGCGAAGCTGATCTACGCGCAGCGGTCTCGCCTGGGGTGGGTGTCTCGCAGACGTCGCTTCGCTCGTCGGCTCGACGTGAGGGCTGGGAGCGGTCCCCGGCGGCGCCGGCCCGGGTGCTTGGTGGGTTGGTCGGCGGAGTGCAGCTGGGTGGTGGGTTGGTGCGGCGCGGCTGCCGGGTGCTGGGCTCGCCGTCGCCCGGTCGACCACGAGGGATGCCACCCCGGCGGGCCGCCCGCTGCGCTCTGCGGAGGCACCCGAGGTGATCCCCGGCGGCCAAGACCGGGCCGCCGAGCATCATCGGGGCCCGCCTCCTCCGGCGGCCCGCCGGCGCGGCCTGGCTTCGCCTCGCCCGACCGACGGTGAGCCCCAGCGGCGCCGGCCCCTGCGCCGCACCTGGTCGACGGCATCGGCCTGGCGGCCGACGACGACCGCGGTGGCGCTGCCCCCGCACCCCCGGCCCTCCCTCCGATGAGTCCCACCAAGCACCCTCCCGAATGTCCCTAAAAACCTGCCCCGATCCGTTGACCCTAACGTCCCCATTAGGTACATTAACCACATCAGCCGGAGGGGCTGACCGACCGGAAGGAACCACCCGTGACGAAGCGAGCGCCCGCCGCCCGGTCCTACCCCGCGGTCACCGTCGAGCAGCTGCGGCCGGAGCACCTGGCACCCCTGCAGGCCTCGGCCGACGTGTCCGGGCTGCCGCAGACCGTCTGGGCCTGGGAGGGCGGCGAGAGCCAGGGCCTCGACGTCGCCTGCCTGTCGATGGCGTGCCCGCTGCCGCACGAGGCGCCGGCCGGCGCAGTCGGCGAGCCGTTCCTGACCCTGCTGCCCGCCGGCTACTTCCGCTGACCTCGATTATCCCCAAATCCCTAAAGACCCAACCGACCCGAAGGAGACACCCACCATGAGCCGCACCACCAGCA
>CAKUMG010001580.1 GCA_934667465.1 uncultured Actinoplanes sp.
GCAGGGGATCACGCTGGTCGGCTGGGACCCGCCGCTGTTCCAGGCGCTCCTCGGCGTGCTGCTGGTCGTGGCGCTGGTCGCCAACGGCGTGGTCGGGCACCGGCTGAAGGGGGTGCCCCGCTCGTGAGCGCGGACGGCGCCCGGGGCCTGGAGCTGCGCGGGGTCACCGTCGCCTCGCCGGGCGGCCGGCCCGCGGTCGACGGCGCGAGCCTCGTGGTCCGCGAGGGGGAGGTCGTGGGCATCGCCGGAGTCGAGGGCAACGGCCAGGCCGAGCTCGTCGACGCGATCATGGGCCTGCGGCCGCCGGCCGAGGGCGTCGTCGTCCTCGGCGGCGAGGACATCACCGCCTGGAGCACGCGCGCCCGCCGCGAGGCCGGCGTCGGGTTCGTCCCGGAGGACCGGCACCGCCAGGGGATGCTGCTGGACGCGCCGCTGTGGGAGAACCGCATCCTGGGCCACCAGACCCGCCCGCCGGCGGTGAAGGGCCC
The DNA here is from genome assembly GCA_934667465.1 of uncultured Actinoplanes sp. Lineage (GTDB taxonomy): Bacteria > Actinomycetota > Actinomycetes > Mycobacteriales > Micromonosporaceae > Actinoplanes. The sequence goes on from CAKUMG010001580.1 coordinate 489, forward strand.
GTTCATCGACCGCGCCGGCGCCCGGGCCTACACCGCGCGCATCATGCGCGACTACGACGTCCGCGCTCCCGGCCCGGACACCCTCGCCGTCGCCCTGTCCGGCGGCAACCAGCAGAAGCTCATCGTCGGGCGCGAGATGAGCGCCGGCCCCCGGCTGCTGATCGCCGCCCACCCGACCCGCGGGGTCGACGTGGGTGCGCAGTCGGCGATCTGGGAGCTGCTCAAGGACGCCCGCGCCGAAGGGATGGGGATCCTGTTGATCTCGGCCGACCTCGACGAGCTGATCGGCTTGTCCGACACGCTCCAGGTGATGCTCCGCGGGCGGCTGGTGGCCACCCTCGACCCGGCGTCGCTCACCCCCGAGGAGCTCGGCGGGCACATGACCGGCGCCCACGACGGCGCGGCGGGTGCCGCGTGACCGCCGTCCGCCGGATCGGCTCCGCGCTCTTCGCCCCGGCGGTCGCCGTCGTCTTCGCCGTCGTGATCACCGCGCTGGTCATCCTGGCCATCGGGGAGAACCCCTCGACGGCGCTGCGGGTGCTGTTCGACTTCGGTGACACCCCCGCGCAGCAGACGCAGTCGATCGTGGTGATCCTGAACCGTGCGGTGCCGCTGTTCCTGGCGGGCCTCGCCGTGTCGGTCGCCTTTCGCATGGGTCTGTTCAACATCGGCGTCGAGGGCCAGTACCGGATGGCCACCGTGCTGGCCGCCGGCGCGGGCGCCGCGGTCTCGCTGCCGGCGCCGCTGCACGTGGTGTTCGTGATCGTCGTGGCCATGCTGGTCGGCGCGTCGTGGGCCGCGATCGTGGCGGTCCTCAAGGTCACCCGCGGCGTCAGCGAGGTGATCAGCTCGATCATGCTGAACTTCATCGCCCTGGGCACCGCGTCCTGGCTGCTCACCGGTCCGCTGCGGGGGAGCGAGGAGGGCGCGGCGATCATCACGACGAAGGACCTGCCGGAGTCCGGGCAGTTCCCGGGCCTCAACGGCCTGTTCGACGTCGTCGGCCTGGCCCAGCCGCGCGGCGAGCTGTACGGCTTCCTGCTCGTCGCGATCGTCGCCGGCATCGCGATCTCGGTGCTGCTCAAGCGCACCCGGTTCGGCTTCGACCTGCGGGCCAGCGGCCTGTCGCCGTCCGCGGCCACCGCCAGCGGCGTCGACGCCCGCGGCATGGTCGTCAAGACCATGCTCATCTCC
>CAKUMG010001581.1 GCA_934667465.1 uncultured Actinoplanes sp.
CGACATCTGTGCCGCGCTGGAGTTCAGCCACCGGCACGGCATCATCCACCGCGACATCAAGCCCGGCAACGTGATGGTGACCCAGACCGGCCAGGTCAAGGTCATGGACTTCGGTATTGCGCGGGCGCTGGCCAGCGGTGCCACCACGATGACGCAGACCAGCGCGGTCATCGGCACGGCCCAATATCTCTCCCCGGAGCAGGCGCGCGGCGAGTCCGTCGACGCGCGCTCCGACGTCTACGCGGCCGGCTGTGTGCTGTTCGAGCTGCTGGTCGGGCATCCGCCGTTCGTCGGTGACAGCCCGGTCAGCGTGGCCTACCAGCACGTCCGGGAGACGCCGCGCTCGCCCAGCGACATCGCCCACGACGTGCCGCCGGAGGTCGACTCGATCGTCCTCAAGGCGCTCGCCAAGAATCCGCTCAACCGCTACCAGAGCGCGCAGGAGATGCGCGCCGACTCGCTGCGCGCGGCCTCCGGCCGGCCGGTCCACGCCCCGCCCGTGATGAGCGAGGCGGAGACGATGGCCATGGGCGGCCCGGCACCGTACGAGCAGACCGCCATGACCCGCGCGATCCCGTCGTCGAACACCGGCGGCTACTCGCAGGTCCAGCCGCAGCGGAAGTCCTCGTCGTGGGTGATGGCGTCCCTGGCGGCGCTGGGTGTCCTCGCCGTGGTGGCCCTGGGTATCGGCTTCGTGCTCTCCCAGCGCAACGGCGACGAGACCACCCCGACGGCCAGCGCCTCGGTGCCGAAGGTGGACGGACTGTCCGAGGCGGAGGCCAAGGCGAGGCTGAACCAGGAGGGCTTCAACACCATCCAGGTCGGCGCCTCGGAGGAGACCGACGAGGACTGCAAGGACACGGTCGTCCGGCAGGAACCGGTTGCGGCCACGTCGATTCCGGTCACCCAGACGGTCACGATCCATCTGTGCAAGAAGCCGGCCGAGAGCCGTGTGCCGTCGAACCTGGTGGGGGGCACGGAGGACCAGGCGGTCGAGGCCATCGAGGGCGAGGGCCTGAAGGCCGACGTCAAGCGGGTCGACAGCATCCAGCGGGCCGGCCAGGTGCTCGACGTCGAGAAGTCCGGCGAGAAGGTGAAGCGCGGCACGACGATCACGGTCCAGGTGTCCCGGGGGAACCTGCTGGAGATCCTGGACGTGAAGGGTCAGACCCAGGAAACAGCGATCGCGCTGCTCAAGCAGGCGGGCTTCACCAATATCGTGGTGCAGACGTCGGACCAGGACGGCGATCCGGGCAAGGTCGTCGCGCAGACGCCGAGTTCCGGTCAGCAGCGCGGCAAGTCGACCAAGATCACGCTGACGGTGATCGCCGAGCGCGAGGAGCCGGACCCGTCGGGCACGCCCAGCGACGACCCGACCGGCGGGACTGAGCCGCCGGACGGCGACGGTGGTGGTGACGGCGACGGCGAGGGCGACGGCACCGGGCCCGGGACGGGCGTCAACGGCCTGTTCGGCTGACCGCACGACTTTCAGCTTCACCCGAAGCCCGGCACACCTCGGTGTGCCGGGCTTCGTGCTTGCCGCCATGTCCGAGCAGGGCGGGCGGGTCGCGGCGGCCTGGCCGAGGCGGATCGGGGGCCGCTCGGCCCGCGGGTCGGCCGCCACGGATCGACCGGGTCGCCGCGCGTGGGCCGCCTTGCGGGCCGCCTCGGCCGCCGGC
>CAKUMG010001582.1 GCA_934667465.1 uncultured Actinoplanes sp.
CATCCCGTCGCCGTCAGGCCCACCGTCACGGCGACGGCCGCCGCAGCGAGAGGCTTCAGCCGCGACGCCCCCGCATCGCTTCGCACCGGAACACGTCTCCTCGGATGGGCGTCGGCCCGGACGGGCGCACAGTTCCTGGCACTGTACAAGGATGCCCCGACCGGGCGGGGTGCCCGGCCGGGAGTAGCAGCTCAGACCGTCTGGAGGGGGACGATGTCGGGGGCGCCGAGGCGGGCCGCGTCGGCGGTTTCGTCGTCGGGTTGTTCCTGGGAGGCGCGTTCCGCTTCGACGCGGAGGCGGTAGTGCTCGGTCTCGCGGTCGCGTTGTTCGCGGGACCAGCCCAGGACGTCGCCCATGAGGTCGGCGGCCGGGGCGGCCGCCGCGACGCCGCGGTCGAAGGTCTCGATGGAGATGCGGGTGCGGCGGGTGAGGACGTCCTCCAGGTGGCGGGCGCCTTCGCAGGCTGCGGCGTACGTGATCTCGGCTCGGAGGTAGTCCTCGGCACCGGGCAGGGGTCTGCCCAGATCCGGGGAGGAATCGATCAGGGCGAGCACCTCGTGGATCAGCGAGCCGTAGCGGCCCAGCAGGTGTTCGACCCGGGCCACGTGCAGGCCCGACTCGGCCGCCAGGACGCGGCGGCGGTTCCACAGGGCGGTGTAGCCCTCGGCGCCCAGGAGCGGGACGCGTTCGGTGCACGAGCGGGGGACCGAGCGTCCCAGGCCGTGGACCGCGGCGTCGATCGCGTCGCGGGCCATGACGCGGTACGTCGTGTACTTGCCGCCCGCGACGACGACCAGGCCCGGGGTCGGGCTGCCGACCGTGTGCTCGCGGGACAGCTGCGACGTCGACTCGGACTCGCCGGTCAGCAGCGGGCGCAGACCCGCGTACACCCCCTGCACGTCCGTCCGGTCGAGCGGCGTGGCGAGCACCTGGTTGACCTGGGTCAGCAGGTAGTCGATGTCGGTGCTCGACGCCGCCGGGTGCGCCTTGTCGAGGGACCAGTCGGTGTCGGTGGTGCCGATGATCCAGTGCCGGCCCCACGGGATGACGAACAGCACGCTGCTCGGGGTCCGCAGGATCAGCCCGGTCGCCGACTGGATCCGGTCGCGCGGCACGACCAGATGAATGCCCTTGCTGGCGCGCACGTGGAACAGGCCGCGCTCGCCGACCAGGGCCTGGGTGTCGTCGGTCCAGACACCTGTGGCGTTGACGACCTGCTGGGCGCGGACCTCGTACGTGCGGTCGTGCTCGAGGTCGTGGACCTTGACCCCGGTGACGCGCTCGCCCTCGCGCAGGAAGCCGACCACCCTCGCGCGGGAGGCGACATGGGCGCCGTACGCCGCGGCGGTCCGCGCCAGGAACATCGTGTGCCGGGCGTCGTCGAGCTGGGCGTCGTAGTACTGCAACGCCCCGACCAGCGCGTCCTTCCTGAGCGCCGGGCACACCCGCAGGGCGGCGCGCCGGGAGAGGTTGCGGTGCCGCGGCAGGCCACCGTGCGTGGTGGCCATCAGGTCGTAGAGCTGCACGCCCGTCCCCGCGTACAGCCGCTCCCAGACCCGGTGTTTGAGGGGGTAGAGGAACGGCACCGGCCGCGCCAGGTGCGGCGCCAGGCGCTGCAGGATCAGTCCCCGCTCCCGCAGCGCCTCGCGGACCAGGGCGAAGTCGAGCATCTCCAGGT
>CAKUMG010001583.1 GCA_934667465.1 uncultured Actinoplanes sp.
GCGATGCGGAGCTGGCCGGCCAGGTGCTGATGCCGTATGCGTACGGGAGCAGTGCCGACACGGTCGACGCGGCCGCCGCCGCCGGCAACCAGGGGATCGGCGGGGTCGACACGCCCGCCCAGATGATCGAGAAGTTCGGGCTCGGCGGGCTGATCCTGGTGTCGTTCACGCCCGAGGACCCGACCGGCGCGACCAACCCCACCACCAACGTCGACAGCCCCGAGCAGGTCCGGGCGCTCACCGCCGGCCTCCAGACCGCGGCCGGCAAGCTGCCCGGCGGGGCGCCGCTGCTGATCGGCACCGACCAGGAATACGGCGTCGTCACCCGGGTCAAGAACGGCATCACCCTGCTGCCCGCCGCGATGGCCCTCGGCGCCGCCGGCAAGCCCGCGCTGACCCAGGGCGCCTGGCGTGCGGGCGGCGAAGAGCTCGCCGCGATGGGCATCAACCTCGACTTCGCCCCCGTGGCCGACACCCTCGGCCCGCAGGGCAACGCGGTGATCGGCTCCCGGGCCTACGGGTCCGACGCCGGCGCCAACGCCGCCCAGGTCGCCGCCGCCGTCCGCGGCCTGCAGCAGGCCGGGGTGGCCGCCGCGGTCAAGCACTTCCCCGGCCACGGCCACACCACCGGCGACAGCCACGACGGCCTGCCCGTCGTCCACCAGACCGCCGCCCAGTGGCGCGCGCAGGACCGGCCGCCCTTCGCCGCCGGCATCGACGCGGGCGCGGGCGTCGTCATGTCCGGCCACCTCGACGTCGAGGGCCTCGACAAGGGCGTCGCCGCCACCTTCTCGCGCAAGATCATGACGGACGTCCTCCGCGACGACCTGAAGTTCACCGGCGTCGCGATCACCGACGCCATGAACATGGCCCCGGCGATGAAGTGGCCGGCGGGCGAGGCCGCGGTCCGGGCCCTCAACGCGGGCAACGACATGCTCCTGATGCCCCCCGACCTGGCCGGGGCCCGCGACGGCATCCTGTCGGGCCTCAAGGACGGCAGCCTGCCGCGCGAGCGTCTCGTGCAGGCGGTCACCCGCATCCTGACCCTCAAATACACGCTCGCCGCCGAGCGGCAGCCGCCCCTGTCCACCGTCGCCTCGCCCGCGCACCGCAAGGCGGTCTCCGCCGCCGGCGCCGCCGCTATCACCGTCCTCCGCGGCTCCTGCAAGGGCCCCCTGCTGACCGGCCCGGTCACCGTCACCACCTCCGGCGGCCGCGACGCCGCCCGCACCGAGCTCACCGCCGCCCTCCGCGCCGCCGGCGTCACCGTCCAGCCCTCCGGCGGCAAGGAGATCCACCTCGTCGGCTACGGCGACGGCCGCGGCGACCTCAGCCCCACCGCCGCCGTCACGGTCGCGATGGACGAGCCGGCCCTGCTCGCCTCCGCACCCTCCCCGGCCCTCCTGGCGACGTACTCGTCGAGCCCGCTCTCCCTCGAAGCCCTCGCCGCCGTGGTCGCGGGCAAGGCCAAGGCCGCGGGCAAGAGCCCGGTCCAGGTCGGCAAGCTCCCCCGCTCCGCCTGCGCCAAGTAGCCCGAGCCTGCGCTCGCGTCTGGTCCTCGCGTATCTGCTGAGGCGGCTGCGCTGTGGCCGTGACGCCGGTCCGCGGGGCTGCGGGAGAGCGGGTGGCTGCCTACAGTCGGTGCGATGAGGGCTGCGCGGGTGCATGAGTACGGC
>CAKUMG010001584.1 GCA_934667465.1 uncultured Actinoplanes sp.
CGCTGCGCGACCGGCCCGGCACCCAGCACGTGGTGATCACCGGCCGGGACGCGCACGCGGACCTGCTCGAGGCCGCCGACCTGGTGACCGAGATGACCAAGGTGAAGCATCCGATGGACGCGGGCCGCAAGGGGCAGCGGGGCATCGAATGGTGAGCGTGCCCCGGATCGTGATCGCGGCGCCCGCCTCCGGCCACGGGAAGACGACAGTCGCCACCGGGCTGCTGGCGGCGTACGCGAAACGGGGTCTGAAGGTCGCCCCGTTCAAGGTGGGCCCGGACTACATCGACCCCGGCTACCACGCGCTCGCGGCGGGCCGGCCCGGGCGCAACCTCGACCCGGTGCTGGTGGGCGAGGAGACGATCGGGCCGCTGTTCGCGCACGGCTCGGCGGGGGCCGACATCGCCGTGGTCGAGGGCGTGATGGGGCTCTACGACGGGCGGGTCGGTGCGGGCGACACCGGCTCGACGGCGCAGGTCGCCGAGCTGCTGGGCGCGCCGGTGCTGCTCGTGGTCAACGCCGCGGCGCAGGCCCGGTCGGTGGCCGCGCTGGTGCACGGGTTCCGCAGCTTCGGCAACGTCCGGCTCGGCGGCGTGATCCTCAACCAGGTCGGCTCCGACCGGCACGAGGCGCTGCTGCGCGAGGCGTGCGAGGAGGTCGGCACCCCGGTCCTCGGGGCGATGCGCCGCGCGTCGGCTGTCGAGGCCCCGTCGCGGCACCTCGGGCTGGTCCCGGCCGCGGAACGCCGCGCCGAGGCCCTCGCGTCGGTCGACGCGCTCACCGCCCTGGTCGAGGCCACCGTCGACCTGGAGGGTGTGCTCGCGCTGGCCCGCTCGGCGCCGCCGCTGGCCGCCACGCCGTGGAGCCCCGAGGCCGACGAACCCGTGCCGGGCCGTCCCGTGATCGCGCTCGCCGGCGGTCCCGCCTTCACCTTTTCCTATGCGGAGACCGCCGAGCTCCTCGCCGGTGCCGGCGCCGACGTCGTGGTCGTCGACCCGCTGCGCGAGGAGTCGCTCCCGGAGGGCACCCGCGCGCTCGTCGTCGGGGGCGGCTTCCCGGAGGTGTACGCGGCGGAGCTGTCCGCGAACGAGCCGCTGCGCGCCGCCGTCGCCCGGCACGCCGCGGCCGGGCTGCCGATCGCCGCCGAATGCGCGGGCCTGCTGTGGCTGTGCCGCACCCTCGACGACAAGCCGATGTGCGGGGTGCTCGACGCGGAGGCCGCGATGACGCCGTCGCTGACCCTGGGCTACCGGGACGCGGTGGCGCTGGCCGAAAGCCCGCTCTTCGCGGCGGGCTCGCGGATCACCGGGCACGAGTTCCACCGCACCACCGTGCACCCGCGCTCGGGCCTGCTGCTCGAACCGGCCGGGGGAGCGGCGTGGGCGTGGCGGGGCGCGGACCCGGAGGGGTTCGCCCTGCCGAATCTGCACGCCTCCTACCTGCACCTGCACTGGGCCGGGGACCGCGGCATCGCCCGCCGCCTGGTCACCGCCGCGGCGGCGGCGCCCGCCTTTGCCTAGGCGCGCGTGATCGCCGTGCCGGCCTCGCGGGCGGGGGTCGTGCTCGGGGTGGGCGCCCGGTCGGGCGTACCGCCGGCCGAGCTGGAGCTGGCCGCCCGGGCCGCGCTGGCCCGGGCCGGCGGCACGGTGACCGTCGTGGCGACGCTGGACCGGCG
>CAKUMG010001585.1 GCA_934667465.1 uncultured Actinoplanes sp.
CCCGCGCGGATTGGCGCAGCGGCGCCCAGCGTCCGTCCAGCACCGCACGCAGGCGGTTCGGCAGATCATCCGTCATACGTTCGATAGTGCCCCAAGATCGGATCACCCATGCCCGCTAACCGGCCACCGGGACCCGATGGTGGTGAGAGTCGCACTACACCGCGTGACAATATAGGCTACGCGGTGGGAGAAGCGCGCCGTTCTGACGCGAGGGGACGCGCTCATCGACTTACTCGAAGCAGGTCCCATGACCAGCGAGCAGCGATACGAAGACCCGGACGGCATCCTGCGCATCGACATCGCGGTGCCCGCACCGGACGGTACGGTGCGGCTGCACGTTCGCGGCGACCTGGACCGGGACACCGCTCACCATCTGACGTCCGCGACCGGTCACACGCTGGCCACGGCCGGGGTCGTCCGGATGGAGCTGAGCCTGGCCGAGGTGGCGTTCATCGACGCCGCGGGCGCACGCTGCCTGCTGCAGTGCCAGAGGGCGGCAGAGGCCGCGGGTGTGACGATGACATCGCGTGACCCGTCGCCCCGGGTCGTCCGGGTGATGGACGGGCCGCACACCCGTTCCGCGGCTCGCCCAGCTGGCCGGTCCGGGCGAGGTGATGCGCGACGTCGACGAGCTTGACGTTGGCGTCCTGACTGACCCGGACCAGCAACTGGAACGCCTGATCGCCGGTGATCTTGTAGCGTTCCATCAGGATGCCCTTGGCCTGGCCGATCACGTCCCGGACCGAGACGGCGCGGGTCAGGTGCTGCTGCCGCTGGGCGCCGGCCATGGCGACCGCCGCGTGCGCCGCGAACAGCAGCCCGACGTGCTCGGACTCGTCGTCGAACGCCCCCGTCCGGCGCGAGTAGAGGTTCAGCGCCCCCAGTGTGGCGCCCGCGACGTACAGCTGGAACGACAGCATGCTGCGGATCCCCAACTCCAGCGCGCGACGGCTGAAATCCGGCCAGCGCTCCTCGCCGGCCATGTCGGACAGACGCACGGTCCGCTCGCGGTAGGTCGCGTCCAGGCACGGCCCCTGACCGGACTCGTACTGCGCCTGGTCCACCCGGCGGACGACGTCGCCGGTGGCCGACGGCGTCTCGATCCGGCGGCGGCCGGTCACCTCCATCACCCCGGCGTGGTCCGCTCCCGGGACGACCTGCACCGCGGCGGCGACGATCCCGTCCAGCGTGCTCTGCAGGCTGTCCTCCTGCTGGAGGAAGCGGGCCATCTCGCTCATCCGGGCCGCGAGATCGTCCACGTTCCCCAGACCGGTGTGGTCGGTCGACGGCTGCCCCGGGCCGCCCCGGTCCGTGTGCTCGGCCATGCCCTGTCCGTCCTCCCCCCGGGCCCCGCGGCCCCGGACGGACCCATCATGCCGTCCGGCGTTCGCACCGGCACAGCGATGTCACGCGCGCCGGGTCGGTTGTCCAGATAGCGCCATGTCAACTTTGAACCAGCGCGACGAAACACCACGGTGGACAACCGGCGACGATCATGCGTGCAGCGAACAACGCATGAAGGAGTCACCATGCTCGGTCGTCTACTCCCCTCGGTCACGCCCGCGCCCGGCCGGGAACGGGTCGGCTTCCACACGTACCAGGTGGACGGTGGCCTGAAGGTGGTCCCCGAGGACGCGGTGCCGCTGATCCGGGCGGGCCGGGTGGACGGCGACC
>CAKUMG010001586.1 GCA_934667465.1 uncultured Actinoplanes sp.
GGGGTGCAGGTCAGGGGCGTGGCGGCGCGGTGGAGCCGCGGACGACCAGGTGGGTGGGCATGAGGGTGCCGCCGTCGGGGGTGTCGCCGGCCAGCAGGGAGAGCAGCAGGCGCCCGGCGAGCGCGCCCTGGCCGCGGACCGGCTGGGCGACGGTGGTCAGGTCGGTGAGCTCGGCCAGGGGGTGGTCGTCGATGCCGACCACGGACATGTCCTCGGGGATACGCAGCCCGGCCCGGCGCAGGGTGCGGATCGCGCCGAGGGCCACCTCGTCGGAGTGGGCGAAGACGGCGGTCGGCGGGTCGCGCAGGCTCAGCAGGCGTTCCATCGCGCGGGCCCCGGCGGCGCCGCCCCACGGGACCGTGACCACGAGGTCGTCGTCGGTGGGCAGGCCGGCGTCGGTGAGGGCCTGTTCGTAGGCGCGGGCCCGGCCGGGGTTGGCGGGCCAGCCCGGTTGCCGCGGGTCGACGGTGGCGATCATGCCGATCCGGCGGTGGCGCAGCAGGAGCAGGTGGTCGACGGCCTGCCTGCCCGCCGCCGTGTCGTCGATGGACACGTACGGATAGTTGTCGACCTGTCCGCCGGCGGCGACGATGTGGACGCCCATGAGTTCGAGGCGCTCGCGTTCGGCGTCGGCGACCGGCATGCCGAGGACCACGACCGCGTCGACCTTGCGGCGGGCCGGCAGCCGCTGGAAGAAGCCGCGGCGGTCGTCGGCGTCGCCGAGGTGGTAGAGCAGCATGTCGAGGTCGGCCTCGCGGAGTACCGCCTCGAGCCCCTCGAGCAGGGCGGCGAAGAACCAGCGCGAGATGTGCGGCACGACGACGGCGATCCGGCCGGTGCTGCCTCCGGCCAGGCGGGAGGCCTCGGGCGAGATCACGTAGGAGAGCTGCTCGGCCGCGGCCAGGACGCGGAGGCGGGTGGCGGCGGCGACCTGCGGGTGGTCGCTGAGCGCGCGGGAGGCGGTCGCCATCGACACGCCGGCCCGGCGCGCTACGTCGGCCATCGTCGCCCTCGCAGGCACCCGGCGAGCGTACCAAGATCCGCAAACGCTTCCGAAGGTGCGGAACATGCTCATAGTGACCGTTGACATGAGACGGACGTCACACCAAAGGTGGAGGTCGGAAGCGTTTCCAGTCCGCACGAGGGGATCGGCGCCGTGGCCGTATTGTCCCGAAAGCCGCAATGGGCGGCGCTCTCCGCCGTGGTCCTGACCGCCTCCCTGCTCACCGGGTGCGGTGGCAGCGACGAGAGCCCGACCACGCTGACGTACTACATCGCCGACGCCGCCCAGGAAGACGTGGCCAATCGCTGCGCGGCGGAGTCCGGCGGCGCGTACAGCTTCGACATCCAGCGGTTGCCGAACACCGCCGCCGGCGGGCGCGACCGGGCGATCGCCGAGCGGGTTCAGGCGCGGCTCGGCGCCGCGCTGTAGCGGCAGGACCGTCAGCGGCGCACCGGGCAGCGCGGGCGCCGCACCCGGCCGCCCGCTGGCACCACCGGATTCGCCAGCGGGTGCCGCCCGCCGGCCGGGCCGTAGAAGGAGCCCGGGGCCACGAGCACGCCCCGCTCGGCGAGCCGTTCGCAGGCCTGCCGGCCGGTGAGCAGCGCCGGGTCGATGTCGACGCCGGCCCACAGCCCGCGGCCGCGGACGGCGACGACGCCGTGGCCGATC
>CAKUMG010001587.1 GCA_934667465.1 uncultured Actinoplanes sp.
ACCCTCGCACGGCCCGCCATCGACACCGATGGCGGGCCGTTCCTCGTTACGGGCGGGTGGAGGACCGGCCACGCAATTGCCGGACCGGCGCTCAGGGCAGGAGCAGGACGCGGCCGAACGCGGCGCGGCTCTCGATGTAGCGGTGTGCCTCGGCGGCCTCGGACAGGGGGAACTCGCGGTCGAGGACGACCTTGAGCTCGCCGGTGGCGACGCGGCCGATGAGCTTCTCGATCAGGGCGCGGGTGCGGGCCGGGTCGTGTTCCATCTCGCCGCCGAAGTAGACGCCGTTGAGCGAGGCGCTCTTGCCCATCAGCGGGCCCAGCTGCGGCGGGTGCGCCTCGCGGCCGGCCTGGCCGACCCAGCTGATCCGGCCGCGGTAGGCCAGCGCCGCGATGCTGCCCTCGAGCGTGCTGCCGCCGACCGGGTCGACGACGAGGTCCACGCCGCGGCCGTCGGTGAGCTCGCGCACCCGGGCGACGACGTCCTCGTTCTTGTAGTTGATGGCGTGGTCGAGGCCGTACTCGGCGAGCCGGGCCAGCTTCTCGTCGCTGGACGCGGTGCCGATCACCGTGGCGCCGGCGGCCTTGGCGAGCTGGACCGCCGCGAGGCCCACGCCGCCCGCCGCGGCCTGCACGAGGACGGTCTCACCGGCGCGCAGCCGGCCGAACTCGAACAGGCAGTCGTCGGCGGTGCCGAACTCGACGGGGATGGCGGCCGCGATCCGCGGGTCCAGGTCGCCGGGGACCACGTAGACGTTGCGCTCCGGCACCGCGGCCAGCTCGGCGTGGGAGCCGGCGGGCATGAAGGCGACGGCGCGCTGCCCCTCGCGTACGGACGTGACACCCGCACCGACCGCGGCGATCGTGCCCGCCGCCTGGTAGCCGCCGATGTGCGGCGTGGCGGGAAGCGGGCTGACCTGCCGGTGCAGCAGGTCGCCGCCCTGCACGCCGACCGCGGCGATGCGCAGCAGCACCTCGCCGTCGCGGGCCTGCGGGTCGGGGACGTCCTCGTACCGCAGGACCTCGGGGCCGCCGTTCTCGTAGTACACCGCTGCCTTCATCGCGTGTCCTCCGTCTCGTCATGGCGCCGTGGGCGGTCACCCACGGTCACGACGTCAACATTTGCCCTCGTACGCGATCCCCGCCCGGCTTTGTGGCAAAGCACACGGCCCGCGGACCGGGGGCTCGCCGCGGCGGACGGCGGCCGGGCTTACGCTGTGCCGCGTGACGGAAACTGCTGCGGATGTACGCGGAGACGGTGGCCCCGAGGCGGCGGCGCTGGTGGCGAGCCGGGCCATCGACGTGCCCGACTTCCCCCAGGCCGGGGTCATGTTCAAGGACCTGACGCCCCTGTTCGCCGACGGGGAGGTGTTCCGCGGCGTCATTGACGCGATCGTGGCCCAGCAGGGCGCCGGCACCTTCGACGTCGTCGCCGGGGTCGAGGCGCGCGGGTTCGTGCTCGCCGCGGCCGTGGCCTATGCGACGGGCAAGGGTGTCGTGCCGATCCGCAAGGCCGGCAAGCTGCCGCGGGAGGTCTTCGCCGCCTCGTACGCGCTGGAGTACGGCGAGGCGACGCTCGAGGTGCACCGGGATTCGTTCCCGGCGGGGCAGCGGGTGCTCGTGCTCGACGACGTGCTCGCCACCGGCGGGACGGCCGGGGCGGCGCTGGAGC
>CAKUMG010001588.1 GCA_934667465.1 uncultured Actinoplanes sp.
CCCGGCTCAGCCCGAACGCGACCCGGAACGCCTCCTGCTCCGGCGTGAGCGGCGTGTGCGTCACCCGGCCGTCCGCGGTCCGCACGGCCGCCGCGGCCGCCACCGCGGGCAGCGCCGCCAGCTCGGCGGCGAGCCGGAACGGTGAGATCACCGCCTCCAGCCAGGCCACCGGGTTCACGATGTGCAGCAGGCCGAAGAGCGCGCGGGGGTCCAGCGTGCCGGCGATGTCGTCACGCAGCCGCTGGTTCGCGCCGTACTCCCAGGCGACCTGGAGCCCGGAGCTGGCCACGTGCCGGATCCGCTGGTCCGGGAAGAGCGGCTGCACCTTGTCGATCTCGGAGACGTTCGAGACCACGTCCTGGTACGCCTGCCGGACCTCGGCCACGGTCTCCCGCGCCTTCCGCACGCCGCCGGCCGCCCAGCGCCCCAGATCGCCCAGCCCGAACCGGCCCCTGCCCTCGTCCGCCATCAGCCCTGTTCCTGCCCGAAGACGTTCTCGTCGATCCACTTGGAGCCGGTCTCCAGACCGGCCTGGACCTCGTCCTTGACCAGGTCGGCGCCGGGGATCGAGAGGCCGGTCACCAGCGCGGTGGTACCCCAGGCCACGCCGTGGATCACCGTGTTCGGCACGTTCCACTTCGCGTTGTCGTACATGTTCTCCGCGATCTTCCAGCCGCCGTCCACCAGGCCGTCGTTCTTGATCGTCGAGATCCGGTCGAACAGGCCCATGTCGAACGGGGAGCCGGACTTGCCGAGCTTGAACGTGCCGCGCATCGAGTCCCAGACCTTGGTGGCGGTGCCGACCTCGGTGCCCTCCGGCCGCTTGTCCGCGTACTTCCCACCCTTGATCAGATCGTCGAGCTGCTTGTTCTCCAGCTTGGAGAGATGGTTCTCCAGCTTGTACATCTTCGCGGCGAGCGCCCTGAGCTTGTCGTCGATCGCCTTCAGCAGGTCCATCACCCGATCGATCTGCTTGGCCGAGAACTTCATTTTGGTCATCAGCCGGCCGATCAGCCGGGCCGCCCGCGCGAAGACGGCCATGCCGCGCACGGTGCTCGCGCCGACCGCGACCGCCCACGAGGCGCCGGCCGTGAACCACATCGTGACGAACGCGGTGATCAGCGTGACCAGCAGCCAGTTCACGAACTCGATGCAGATCTCGACCAGGACGTCGTGGGTGACCTGCAGTCCCTCGGCGACCGCCCGCAGGTACTCGGCCGTGGCCGCGAACTGGTCCGCGACCGAGGTCAGCTGCTCCTCGGTCTGCACCAGGCGCTGGTTGTAGGCGCGGCCCGAGTCCGCGTTCCAGTGCGGCGTCTCGGCCGCGCGGGTGGCGGCGTGGTCCGCCGCGATCGTGCGCACCTCGGCCGCGAGCGCGTCCCACTCGGCGGCCCGGGCGCGGATCTCGCCGGAATGGGCGGCATCGTACTGCTCCAGCAGGGCGTCCTGCTCTTCCAGATGAGCGGCCCGGCGATGGCGGGAGGAGAGCAGGAAGATTAGGGCGATGAGGACGAACACACCGCCGCCCACAGCGGCGGAAAGGGGAAGAGAGAGCACGGAGAAGGCGGTGAGCACGGCGGCAAATGCGCCGCCTGCGGCCAGACCGGTCAGCGCCTGCGTCACCACGTCACCCGGGTCGTTGATGAACTTCTTCATCGGTGCGCTCCCTT
>CAKUMG010001589.1 GCA_934667465.1 uncultured Actinoplanes sp.
TGCCGTTGACCGCCTTCCTCGGCGTGCCGCTGAAGCAGGGAGACAAGACGCGGGGCCTGATCGGGCTCGGCAACCGCGAGGGCGGTTACCGGCCCGAGGATCTGGAAGCGGCCGAGGCGCTGGCGCCCGTCTCCAGGCAGCCGCGCTGACCGCACGCGCAGGCCGGGCCGCCGGGCCGGACCACGATGTGCCCCAGCTCGCCGGCCGCGCCGTGCGCACCGCTGTTGGTGTGCCCGCCGCGTACGTGTGCGGCCGCGATACCGGTGCCGATGCCCACGAAGATCACGTCCTCCGCGCCGTGCCCGGCACCGAGCCGGGCCTCGGCCAGGCCGGCCGCGCGCATGTCGTGCCCGAGCGCGGCCGGCAGACCGAGCCGTTCGGCGACCAGATCCCGCAGCGGTACGTCCCGGAAGCCCAGATTCGCCGCGAACACCGCGACGCCACGGGCCTCGTCGACCACGCCCGGGATCGCCACCCCGGCCGCGACCGGCGTCTGCCCGAGCCCGCGCGCCTTGCCGGCCTGCAGCGCGGCGACGTGCTCGTCGCACAGCCGCAGCTCGATCGGCTGGATCGCCAGCTCGACCACGCCCACCTGGGTGGCGCGGCGGTTGCAGTCCTCGGCGTCGCACTGGGTCATGCCCTCGAGTCTCCCCGACCGGCCGGACGTGGCAGCGTGGCCGGTATGAGCGATCCGTTCGACCTGCAGCGTTTCGTCGACGCCCAGCGCGACAGCTACGACGCCGCGCTCGCCGAGCTGCGGGCCGGCGCCAAGCGGAGCCACTGGATGTGGTTCGTCTTCCCGCAGATCGCCGGGCTGGGTCGCAGCGCCACCGCCCAGCACTTCGCGATCAGCGGCACCGACGAGGCGCGGGCGTACCTGGCGCACCCCGTGCTCGGCCCGCGGTTGGTCGAGTGCACCCAGGCGCTGCTCGACCTGGAGAGCACCGACGCCGTCGCCGTCCTCGGGTCGATCGACGCGCAGAAGCTGCGCTCGTCGATGACCCTGTTCGCGCACGTCCGGCCGGACGAGCCGCGATTCCGCGCCGTCCTGGACCGGTACTTCGCCGGAGCCGAGGACGACGCGACGACCAGCCGCCTCTAGCGGGCTCGTGGGACGGCGAGCCAGTCCTCGGCGCCCCGCAGCGTCGTCTTGAGCACCTTGCCGCTGGGGTTGCGGGGGAGTGCTGCGACGACGGAGTACTCCCGCGGGTTCTTGTAGCGGGCCAGCCGCTCCCGGCACCAGGCGGCCAGCTCCTCCGGCGTGGGCGGGTCCGCCGGGTCGCGCGGGGCGAGCACGGCCAGCGGTGCCTCTCCGTACCGGGTGTCCGGGACGCCGATGAGCGCGACCTCGCCGACCTTCGGGTGCGCGGCGAGCACGTCCTCCACCTCGGCGCAGTAGATGTTCTCCCCGCCGGAGATGATCATGTCCTTCTTGCGGTCGACGACGTAGAAGTAGCCGTCCTCGTCCTGGCGGACCAGGTCGCCGGAGTGGAACCAGCCACCTTCGAAGGCCTCCGCCGTCTCCGCGGGCTTGTTCCAGTACTCCTTCATCACCATCGGGCTGCGGTAGACGATCTCGCCCACCTCGCCGCGCGGGACGTCGGCCATCGCGTCGTCGACCACCCGCACCTCGACGTTGAGGATCGGGGTGCCGACGGAGCCGATCTT
>CAKUMG010001590.1 GCA_934667465.1 uncultured Actinoplanes sp.
CGGTGGTGTCCTGCAGCAGCCCGGCGAGCAGCCCGCCGGCCTCGCGCGAGCGGTGCTGCACGACGACGAGGAGCCGCGCGGCCGCGCGCCGGGCGAGGTCAGCGCGCTGGTGGAGCGGGAGATGCGGGCCCGCCGCCCGGGGATGCGCGCGGTCCGGGCGGCCGGCCACCGGGAGGCGGTCGCGGCGGCGCTCGAGCTGGCCGGGCCCGGCGACGTGGTCCTGGTCCTCTACGAGCACCTGCTGCCGATGCTGTCCCACCTGGAGGCGCTGGGTGCCGTGCCGCTCGACGCGGCGCCCGTGCTGCTGCCCGGCCGGCATCCCGCGGCCGTACGCAGAAGGCCTCTTTCGGTGGAAATTTCGCAGCGCTGAGTCACGCCGTGCAAATAGGGCATGATCGGCGGTCCAGGTTCACCCGATCAGGCGGGGTGCCGCAGGTCATTGCCGTGCGGCAACCAACCGTACGCGCGTACGCCCCGCCCGGGATTTTTTTCGGGCGGACCCGCCCGCGGCCCCTCTCCGTCGCCGCGATGACCGTCGATACGTTCCTGACCAGGCACTTCGGTCCGTCACCCCCGCCGTGTCGGATGGCCGACCGGCACTACCCGCAGGTCATGCCGCTGCTCAGCGAGTCCGCGTCGTGACCCACCGTCGGCTACGATTCCGGCCGTCGAGGGGGTGACGGCCAGTCCGGCCATCCCGGCATCGGGGCGCATGGCGGTGCGGTCCCGGTGTTGTCGTCCGAGCGCGCATGTGGGGGCACATGAGCACGACGGATCTCCCCGGCGCCAGCCTTCTCGCCAACCGGTACCGGTTGGTCGAGCGGCTCGGTGCCGGCGGGATGTCAGTGGTGTGGCGGGGGTTCGACGAGATCCTCGGACGGCAGGTCGCGGTCAAGGTCCTGCCGCCGTCCTCGAGCGCCGACCCCGCGTTCCGCCGCCGGCTGCGGGCCGAGGCCCAGGCCGCGGCGCGGCTGAGCCACCCGCACATCACCAACGTGTACGACTACGGCGAGGCCACCACTGCCGACGGTGAGCCGGTCCCGTTCGTCGTCATGGAGCTCGTCGACGGCGAGTCGCTGGCCGCCGTGCTGGCCCGCGTCCGGCGGCTGCCCTGGCAGGCCGCCGTCCGGATCAGCTCCGAGGTCGCCGCCGCCCTGGCCGCCGCGCACGCCCGCGGTATCGTGCACCGCGACGTCACCCCGGCCAACGTCATGCTCACCCCGACCGGCGCCAAGGTCGTCGACTTCGGCATCTCCGCCCTGATCGGCGAGAACGACATCGACCCCGACGGCAGCCTGCTCGGCACGCCCGCCTACCTCGCCCCCGAGCGCCTCGACGGCGGCCAGGTCAGCCCCGCCACCGACGTGTACGCGGTCGGGCTGCTCGTCTACCGCACGCTGATCGGCCAGCTCCCCTGGGACGTCGGCACGACCACCGCCCTGCTCCGGGCCCACCAGTACACCGAGCCGGACCCGCTGCCCCCGGTCGAGGGCCTGCCCGCGTCGGTCGCCGCGCTGATCGCCCGGTGCCTGCGCAAGAGCCCCGCGGAACGGCCGTCCAGCGCCGAGCTGGCCCACGTGCTCGGCACCGTGTCGGCGGGCGTTCCCGCGGCGCCGTCCTTCGTGCCCGACTGGCGCGAGACCGGCGAGGGGACCACGGTCCTGCCC
>CAKUMG010001591.1 GCA_934667465.1 uncultured Actinoplanes sp.
CAGCAGCATCGCCGGGCGCCCGCGCCCGCCGCCGGGCGCGAACGCCCTCGGATGCTCCCCGCGCCGGCCCGCCGCGGCGGCCGTCTCGCCCCACAGTGCCAGCCCGCCGTCGCGCGCGATGAACCCGTGCAGCACGCTCACGCCGCGGTCCACTCGATCACGGGCGGTCGCACCCGCGCCGCCAGCGGCAGCCCGTCCGCATCCGTCAGCCCCAGCCGCCCGACGAGGGTGATCTCCCCCTCGTGCGCCGCCCGCAGCAGCGCGCCCGGAATGTCGGTGAACAGCAATTTCGCCCGCCGGAACATCGCGCCCTCGGCCGACCAGCTGAGGTAGAGGAACCGCGCGCCGGGACGCCCGTGCACCCACGGCCCGCCGACGTCGAGCAGCCCGTCGACCTCGCGGCTCTCGACCTCGAGGTCCCACACGGCCACGTCGGCGTCGACCGGGAACCGCGCGACGACCTCCTGCCGCCGCTGCACGCCGACCTGCACATGCCGCAGCCGCAGGGTGTGCGCCTCGTCGCCGCCACGCCGCCCGGGCAGGTCGCTGCCCTCGATCCTCATCCGCACGCCACACTCTTTCGGAAGATCAAGATCAAATGCCTGTCGTAGCTGGTTGCATGGTGCAGATCGCTGCTCCCGCCGAGGGCCCGGCGCGGCTTCGCCGGCCGCTGACGCGTCCGGAACGCGAAGCCCCACCGGGCGACGTGCGTAAGTGGGCAAACCCCGCTCACCGCTTCTTCCGGCGCGCCTTCTTGTCAGCGCCTCCGGGCGGCACCTCCGACAGCGCCAGCAGATCGGGCAGCGGCTCGACCCCGGGCCCGCCCGCGTCCACCCACCCCGCGAGATCGTCGAGCATGTCGTCGTGCAGCATCAGCCCCAGCCACACCGGCTTGACCCCCGCCCGCCGCGCCTCCGGGCTCGGCTGCACCACCATCACGTTGGCCTGCGTGCACGCATCGAGGCACAGACTCGTCCGCACATCGTGCTCCGGCCCCACCGCCGCCCGCAACCGCCGGAACTGCGCCCCCGGATCGGGTCGCCGCCGCCCCACCGCCACACACTCCGCGCAGACCGTCACCCTGCACCCACCGCCCGCGCCACTCACCCGCCCACGGTAGCCGCCCGCCGGCCCGGCTCCGATCCGGCCGGCCCGCGCCGGCGCGACCTGGGCGTGAGCGCGGGGATCGCCCCGCTCCCGCTCGCACCGCGACCGTGGCGGCCGGCACCGTCGCGGCCGTCCCGAGCCGGGGCGGATCAGCGCTCGTGACGGAGCTCGCCGGGCAGCAGGCTGAAGATCACAGTGTCCCGGCGCGCGTCCTTGAACCGCAGATGCGACCGCAGCACCCCCTCCCGCACGAAGCCGCACCGCTCGGCCACCCGGACCGAGGTGACATTGTCCGGCGCGCACGTCAGCTCCAGCCGCTGCACCCCCAGCCGGGCGAAGGCCCACCCGGCGAGCAGCCGCACCGACCGGGTCGCGGCACCCCGGCCGCGGGCCCAGGGCGCGAGCCAGTAGCCGATGGCGGCCCGCTGGTCCCCGGCATCGACGTCGTACACCGAGACGGCGCCCCAGACGCGCGCGGGTTGGGTGGCGTCGGCGACCGCGAGGGCGAGCGCCGCACCGGCACAGCGGTCCTGCTCGTCGCGCTCGAAGGCGGCGGCCA
>CAKUMG010001592.1 GCA_934667465.1 uncultured Actinoplanes sp.
GGGGCAACCTACCCCGCACGATGGCCGACGGCGGTGGCCGCGGCATCTGCACCTTCGTCGTTCTGCAGGCCCTCTCCCAGGCCGAGACGTCGTGGTCCCGCGCCGAGGCCGACACCATCTGGGCCGCCGCCACCGCAAAGGTCCTCCTCGGCGGCGCCTCCCATGTCGCCCACCTCCGCGACATCGAAGCGCTCCTGGGCAACCGGGTAACCCGACGGACGCAGCAGTCCTGGTCCACCCGGCAAGCCGGCCGCAACACCAGCGAACACCTCGAGCGGCAACCGCTGATGACCGTCGACGAGATTCGCCGCATGCCCCCCACCACCGGCTTGCTTGCCTACCGCAATCGGCGCGGCGTGCTCCTCGAGCTGGACGGGTGGGATACCCGCTCCGACGCTGCCGCGATCCGCGCCGGCAAGAAGGACGCCGAGCGGGAGCAGGTCGCGACGTTCACCGCCCGCCGCGCACCGTCCGAGGAGGCATCGTGAGCAACGCCCGCCGCGGCGCCGGCCGCAACACCTACCGCACCGGATACCTGCGCTCCGCCGCATGGTTCCGGCGCCGCGACCGCTGGTTCCGCTGGGAGCAGCGCCGCCGGCCGGTCACCTGCGCCGGCTGCGGACACCCCGGCACGCCCCACACGCTCGAACTTCATCACCTCACGTACCGCGGCGTGTACATCCGCGACGGCCGGTGGCACGCCCCCGAGCAACATCGCGACCTCATCCCGCTGCACCCGTTCTGCCACGAACTCGTGCACCGCCTCATCGACCGCGACCGCGTCCTCGCGCACAACCGCGCCCACCGCGACGCCTCCCTCCTCGCCATCCGCCGCATCCGCGCGGCCCTCGATCGACACGCGGACGCGACACCATGAGCACGCCGGACTACGACCCGGAGGTTGAGCACCTGCTCCTTGAGTCGCTGCGCTTCGACCCCACCCGCCGAGGCGGAGCAGACGTAATCGGCGCCGCGACCACCAACTGGCGAACCCTCCCCGACGAAGACGCCGCCGCGGTCTGGGAGGAGCTGCGCGCATGGGTGGTTCACCACCCGCTACAACATCCCCATCTCCACCGTCCCGCCGTGCTGGTGGCAACACGACGTGCTCGTCGAGG
Source organism: uncultured Actinoplanes sp. (assembly GCA_934667465.1). GTDB lineage: Bacteria > Actinomycetota > Actinomycetes > Mycobacteriales > Micromonosporaceae > Actinoplanes. The sequence continues at coordinate 1,119 of CAKUMG010001592.1, forward strand.
AGCTGTCCGCACTGCACACCGCCCACATCGCAGCGTTCGACCCCTCCGACACCGGCTTCGGACCCATCAGCTGGCACGAACGCCTCGCCATCGCCGTCCCCCGCCTCACCCGCGCCTATGGCGGCGGGTGCGCCACCGAGCACCGCGTCACCAAGCCGCGCACCTGGGACGGCGTCACCGACGAAGCCGCCTGGACCGCGTGGACCATCCAGGCCCACGCCCACCCGAGCGCCCATTCGGTCGCTCACAATCAGGGAGAGAAGGACACACCATGACCAGCAAGATCCCGGTCACGCTCGAGGGAAACCTCACCGCGGACCCCGAACACGGCCGAGGCGACAACGGCACCGACTACGCCCGCTTCACCGTCGCCGTCAACGACCGCCGCCTGAACCAGTCCACCGGGCAGTGGGAAGACGCCGGCACGGTGTTTCACCGCGTCGTCGTCTTCGACAAGCAAGCCGGGCACGTCGCCGGATCGCTGCACAAAGGCGACTCCGTCATCGTCGCCGGTGACCTCCGCTTCGGCACCTACACCGATCAGGAAG
>CAKUMG010001593.1 GCA_934667465.1 uncultured Actinoplanes sp.
GGCCCCGGAGGGCCCGGTGCCCGGCCCACGTCCGGAGCGCAAAACCCCCGCCCCACGTCCGGAGCGCAAAACCCCCGCCCCACGTCCGGCGCCCAAGGTCCCCGGCCCGCGTCCGGCGCCCAGGGCGCCCGGCCCACGTCCGGGGCTCCGGGAGGCCGGCCCACCTCGGGCGGCGGTGGCGAGGACCAGGCCGAGCGTGGCCTGCGCGGCCTGGTCGGCTCGGGATCGTCGCAGGTCAGCGTGACGGCGGCGATGCGGGCGCGCGACGCCGCCCGGCCCACGGCGGAGGAGCTCGCCGCCGCCGAGGCCAGACTGACGATCGTGCGCCGCAACTGGACGCCCCGGGAGGACCTGCCCCGGCGCCAGCCCGGCTGAAAAGGATCAGGCCTGCGGCAGCGGCGGCAGCTCGTGGCCGGCCTCGTAGTCGGCGAGCTGGGCGATCCGGCGGGCGTGCCGCTCGTTGCCGGAGAACGACGTGGTGAGGAACGCCTCGGCCATCGCGGACGCCTCGTCGAGCGTGTGCTGGCGGGCGCCGATCGACAGGACGTTGGAGTCGTTGTGCTGGCGGGCGAGCTGGGCGATCTCGACCTTCCAGGCCAGCGCCGAGCGGACCCCGGGGATCTTGTTGGCGGCGATCTGCTCGCCGTTGCCGGAGCCGCCGATCACGATGCCCAGGCTGCCCTCGTCGGCGACGACCTTGGCGCCGGTGTGGAGGCAGAACGCCGGGTAGTCGTCCTCCGGGTCGTAGCTGTGGGGCCCGACGTCGACGACTTCGTACCCCTGCTTGGCGAGGTGGTTGACGAGGTGAGTCTTCAGCTCGTAGCCGGCGTGGTCGGAACCGAGGTAGACGCGCATGACCGCAGTCTTTCAAACCGCGATCAGAACGTCAGCGCGGCCCGCAGACTGACCGCGATCTGGTCGGCCGCGGCCCGGGCGGCGTCGAAGAGCGCCAGCTTGCGGGCGAACCCGTGGTTGACGCCCTGATAGCGCACGTGCACCACCGGCACCCCCGCCGTGACCAGCGCGTCCGCGTAGTCGGCGCCCTCGTCGCGCAGCACGTCGTACTCGGCCGTGATGATCAGCGCGGGGGGCATCCCGGCGAGGTCGGCCGCGGCCAGCGGGGCCACGTCCGGTCCGAACCGGTCCGCCGCCACCGGCACCCACGTCTCCCACGCGAGCCGCATCGACGCGCGGTCGAGGCCGTGCCCGCCCACCTCGTCGTACGACTCCGCGCTGGTGAGCGGGTCGATCGCCGGATAGAGCAGCACCTGGTAGTCGAGCGGCGTGGCCGCGTCGCGCTGGCGCCGGGCGACGACGGTGGCGAGCTGGCCGCCGGCGCTGTCGCCGCCGATCGCCAGGCGGGAGGGATCGACACCGAGATCCCTGCCCTCCGTACGCAGCCAGCGCACCACGGTCTCGACGTCTTCCAGGGCGGCGGGGTACGGGTGCTCCGGTGCCAGCCGGTAGTCCACCGACAGCACCGCACACCCGGACCGGTCCGCGATCCGCCGGCACAGCCGGTCGGCGGTCTCCACGCTGCCGTAACACCAGCCGCCGCCGTGCAGATAGACGAACACGGGCAGGTCCGGCCGGCTCGCATAGAGCCGGCCGGGCACCCCGCCGGCGTCCACGTCCACGACGACGGGCAGCGGGATGGCGGGGCCG
>CAKUMG010001594.1 GCA_934667465.1 uncultured Actinoplanes sp.
ACGCGCGCCGGTTCGCCCACCAGCTCGCGATGCCGATCTACGACATCCGGCTGATGGGCTACCCGCAGCGGATGCGTGACTACAACGAGCGCCGCAAGCGCCGCCCGGTCTAGCTCTTTCAAGCTGGACCACCGGGTTACAGCCCGGCAGCCGCAGTCGGGGGCCGGGACGGCACACGCGGCGCCGCACACCACGCGCGCCACGAGCCGGAAGGCTGCGCCGCTGTGGCCGTACGGAATCCTTCGCTTGAAAGTCTTTGTGCTGAGTGAGGCGCCGCCGGGCGACGCCTCACTCAGCGCGGGTCAGCCGTTGGCCGCGACGTCGTCGATGAGGGCGAGCAGGGTGCGTACGGGGACGCCCGTGCCGCCCTTCGTCCAGTAGCCGGTCGGCTCGCCGGTGTGGTAGCTCGGGCCGGCGATGTCGATGTGGGCCCACTCGACGCCCTCGGCGACGAACTCGCGCAGGAACACGCCGCCCTGCAGCATGTGGCCGGCACGGTCCATGCCCGCGTTGACCTGGCTGATGTCGGCGATCTCCGAGTCCATGCCCTTGCGGACGTCGTCGGGCAGCGGCATCGGCCAGGCCGGCTCGCCGACGCTCTCGCCGGCGACCTTGACCCGTTCGATCGTCTCCGGCGAGCCCATCACGCCGGCGATCCGCTTGCCGAGCGCGACGACCTGGCCGCCGGTCAGCGTCGAGGTCTCGAACACGTAGTCGGTGCCGTCGGCGCAGGCCCGCGCGATCGCGTCGGCCAGGACCATGCGGCCCTCGGCGTCGGTGTTGAGCACCTCGACGCGCTTGCCGTTGAACATCGTGATGACGTCGCCCGGCCGGTACGCGGTGCCGGACGGCATGTTCTCGGCCATCGCCAGGTAGCCGGTGACGGCGACGCCCGGCTTGAGCGCGGCCACGGCGAGCAGCGCGGCACCGACGGCGGCGGCACCGGCCATGTCGGACTTCATCTCCCACATGCCGGCGGTCGGCTTGATGCTGATGCCGCCGGTGTCGAACGTGATGCCCTTGCCGACCAGCGCGACCCGCTTCGGGTTCTCCACGCCCTCGGGCGTGTAGGAGAGCTTGACCAGCCGCGGCGGGGCCTCCGAGCCCTGGCCGACCGCGACGATGCCGCCGTAGCCGCCGGCCTTGAGCGCCTCGAAGTCGAGCACCTCGACCTCGAGGCCGGTGCCCTCGGCGGCGGCGGAGACGGCGTCGGCGAACGACGGCGGGCGCAGCTCGTTGGGGGCGGTGTTGACCCAGTCGCGGGTCAGCCGGACCACCCGGGCGACGATCTCGGCGCGGGTCACCTCGGCCTGCACGGTCGCGTCGGCCGCGTCGGCGACGGTCACCTGGATGTTCTTGACGGGGTCGCGGCGGGCCGGCTGCGGCTTGGTCTTGTAACCGGCGAACTTGTACGACCCGATGAGCGCGCCCTCGAGGGTCGCGCGCAGCACGGCGGCCGCGTCGGCGTCGTCGGGCACCGGCAGGGCCAGCGCGACGGTGTCGTTGCCGGCGAGCGCGCGCACGGCGACGCCGGTCGCGCGGCGCAGCGTCTCGGGCGCGGGGGCGGAACCGGCGGGCTCGGCGCCGAGGCCACCTCGGTCGCCGCGTCCCGGGCCGCGCCCGCCACGCCCGGCGCCCCGGCGACCACGCCCTGCGCGACGTTG
>CAKUMG010001595.1 GCA_934667465.1 uncultured Actinoplanes sp.
CAGGGCGGCAAGCAGTCCGAGGGTGCTGCGGCGCAATAGGTGCACGGATTTTCCTCCTTGTCCCGGGAATGGAAGCAGGAGCGTGAAAGACAGGGGATGGACTTAACGTACCTGCTCAACCCGGTCTCGAAGTGGTGTAGTCTGATCTGGAGAAAATCGCTTGATGTGACCCTGGGTTCGCTGATTCAAACTCGGGATGAACCGGCTGCCCGATCTGTCGTCGCTCTCGCATGACGAGAAAGATGCCCTGATCCATGCGCTTTGGGCACAGGTTCAGGCGCTGACGGCACGGGTTGCGGAGTTGGAAGCAAAGCTCCGCCTACCGCCGAAGACGCCGGACAACTCCAGCGTGCCGCCGTCGCAGGGCCAGAAGCCGAACCGCGACGACAAACCTGCCCGCAGTGGTCCGCGTCAAGGCAGCCTCGGACGCAAGGGTGGCGGGCGGCGGCTGTGCGAGGTGCCGGACGAGACCGTCATCGCCCGGCCGTGCCGCTGCGCGCAGTGCGCAGCACCGCTGGCCGAGGCGGACCTGACGCTGGCGACGCGCTTCGACAAGGTCGACCTGCCGCAGGTGGTGCCGGTGGTGACGCGGGTGGAGCGCTATGCCGGGCACTGTCGCGGCTGCGGCGCCACCACCCTGGCGCCGTTGCCGGAAGGGTTGGAGCCGGGCACGCCGTTCAGCCTGAACATCGTCGCGCTGGCGATGTACCTGCGCTTCGCCCACCACGTCAGCTACCGACGGCTGACCCGGCTGATGCTCGAACTGTTCGGGCTGGCCATCAGCGAAGGCGCGCTGGATGCCGCGCTGCGACGCGCCAAGCCGGGGTTCGACGCCGAGACGGCCGCCATCCTGGCCCGCCTGCGCCGCGCTCGCGTTGTCGGGTCGGATGAGACCAGCGTGCGTATCGACGGCCGTACCTGCTGGAACTGGGTATTCCAGAACACCGAGGTGGTGATCCACGTGATCCGCCGCAGCCGCGGCGCCGGTGTCGTCCGCGAAGTGATGGATGGCCACCGCCCGGAGATCTGGATCTCCGACCTCTACAGCGCCCAGCGCGGGCATGCCGAGGCCTGGCAGATCTGTCTGGCGCATCAGTTGCGCGACTGCCGCTACGCCATCGAGGCGGGCGATACCATCTTCGCCCCACGCATGAAGGCGCTACTGCTGCGCGCCGTCGTGCTGGCCCGCCGCCATCGCAGCCTGGCCGAAAGCACCCGCCGCGAATACCGTCGCCGCCTCGAACGCGACCTCGATGCCGTCATGGTGCTCGCTCCCACCAACCGCCACGGCCTACGGCTGCGGAAGCGTTACGGCCTACTGCGCGAGCACCTCTTCACCTTCCTCGACGCCCCTGAGGTTGCCGCCGATAACAACGCTTCCGAGCGCGATCTCCGTCACACCGCCACCTACAGGAAGGTCACTGGCGGCTTCCGCTCCGGCTGGGGCGCCGATCTCTTTGCCGCCGTTCGCTCCGTCATTGGTACCGCCGCACGTCGGGGCATCAACGCCTACCAGGCCATCCGCGATACCCTACAGGGTCACTCCGTCCTTGCCCCGGGTTGAGCAGGTACACGAGTGCAGTGACGGCACGGCGGTGGTGAAGCAGGCGACGACGGTTGGCTGGGACGGACTGATTGTGGCGGATCTGGAGGCGAAGGAA
>CAKUMG010001596.1 GCA_934667465.1 uncultured Actinoplanes sp.
ACTATGCCCGATTGTTCCCGAACGGCTGACCTTCCTCCGACGCTTTCTCTGACGGCGGACCCGGGGCGTCACGACGCCCCGGGTCCGTACTTGCCTTTACGTCGATCTTGCCCGATTATTTCGGAGCGCGATTCGCGTCACATCGGCGTCACGGAACGGATCTGCATGTCCACAGACGAACGGCCCCCGCTGCGGGTCGGGGGCTGGGTTCCGCCCTATCGCGACACCGGCGCCGGCTCCCCGCCGGACGCCCTCGTCCTTCCCCCGGAGCCGGAGCTGCCCGGCGCCGCCTCCGGATCCGGCGCCGGATCGCGGGACGGCCGCCGCCGGGTGCTGGTCGTCGCGGGTGCGGCCCTCGCGGTCCTCGGGGTCACGAGCCTCGCCGTGTACGAGACCACGGGCCCCACCAGCGCCGGAACGCCCCGCTTCGTCAGCCTCCCCGCCGTGCCGACCCTGCCGGCGTTCCCGGTGCCGACCCTCTCCGCCTCCGCGTCGCCGGCCGGCCATGGTATCGGCGGCTCCGCCGTGGCGTCGAAGCTGGCGCACTCCGCCTCCGCCTCGCCGGCCACCCCGTCCTCGGCGGCGCCGCCGTCCTCCGCGGCCGCGCCCTCGAAGCCCTCGGCTGCCTCCTCCCGGCCCCCGGCCGCCACGACGAAGCCCGCGCCACCCGCCCCGGACCGGCGCGGCCCGTTCACCGTCGGCGCGGCCGTCTCCCTGGAACCCGCCGGTCAGGGCGGTTACCTGCTGCGGCACCGCGACTACCGGGCACGCGTGGACCGGATCGGCCCGCGCAACCCCGCCCTCGACAAGGCCGACTCGCGGTTCCTGGTCCGCGCGGGCCTGGCCGACGCGGGCTGCGTGTCGCTCGAATCGGCCAACTACCCCGGGTCCTACCTGCGCCACCGCGACTCCCAGGTGTGGCTGGACCCGCGCCGCGGCACCAGCCTCTTCGCCGCCGACGCCACCTTCTGCGTGGTCGAGCGCGGGGACGGGACCGTGCTGCTGCGCTCGCACAACTATCCGGACCGGTATCTGCAGGTCCGCCGCTCCCGGGTCGACCTGGGCGGCCGCGGCACGGCCTTCGCCGTGCGGGGCGCTCTGTAACGGGATGCCGGAGATCGTGGAACTGCTCGCCTCGCCCGCGCACCGGTTCGAGGGCCGGCCGTCCGACGGGCCGGCCCCGGTGCCCGCGGGCGAGCTGACCGGGGAGATCCACCTGCGGGCAGGGCTCGGCATCGTGGGCGACCGGTACTTCGCCAAGCCGGCCCACCGGGACGCGAGCGTGACCGTGATGGCGGCCGAGTCGCTGCCGCCCGGTGCGGGCCTGGCGCAGGCGCGCCGCAACATCCTGGTCTCCGGCATCGTCGTGGACGACCTGGTCGGGCAGGTCCTCTGCCTCGACTCCGGCGACGGGCCGGTCCGCCTGCACGTGCGGCGGCGCGCCAACCCCTGCGCGTGGATGGACGTGGTCATCGGCCCCGGCGCCTTCCGAGCCCTGCGCGGCAAGGGCGGCGTGCGCTGCGTACCCCTGAACGACGGGGTGCTGCGGCTCGGCCCGGTCGCGGCCGAGATCCAGCCGGCCCCCTGACGGGCGCCCCGGCAACTCGTCACCCGTCGCGCGCTGCGCCCGCCTTCTGCCGCGCCGCCCGCCGCCCGCTG
>CAKUMG010001597.1 GCA_934667465.1 uncultured Actinoplanes sp.
GGTGCGGCCTTCGCGGCGGCCGCCTTGGTGGCAGCTGTCTTCGCCGGCGCGGCCTTGGCAGCCGTGGTCGTCGCCTTGATCGCTGCCGTCTTGGTCGCCGGCGCCTTGGTGGCCGCGGTCCTGGTCGCTGCCGTCGTGGTGGGAAGGGCCTTGGCGGGCGACGCATCGGTGGGAGCAGCCTTGGTGGCCGCGGTCTTGGCGGGAGCGGCCTTGGCGGGCGGGGCCTTAGTCGGAGCGGTCTTGGTAGCTGCGGTTTTGGTGGCCGCCGTCTTGGTCGCTGCGGTCTTGGTAGCCGCGGTCCTGGTCGCTGCCGCCTTGGTGGCCGCCGTCTTCCGGGGCGCCGACCGAGCCGTGGCCGGCTTCTCCACCGTGCTCACCGCGGCTTCGGGCGCGCTCGTTGCGGCGGCCTCCGCGACCGTCTGGGGCGGTGCCTCCGGCGGGTCGGCTTTGACCTGGACGCCTCTGCCGCTCGTGGACTCTGCCGCCAGCGTGCGCACCGCCCGCGTGGACGGCGGCCGGGATACGGGCGCCGCGGCGGGCCGTACAGCCGCTGGTTTCACCTCCACCGGCTCAGCGGAAGTGGCCTGTCCGGTTGCCTCAGCGACTGGGCGGGCGGCCGTTCTCCTCGCCGCCCGGGTCGCGGCCGGGCGTGGGGCAGCGCCCGGGGCCTTCGCCGTCGTACGGTCCCGCTCGGGCAGTTCCTCAGCGGCGGTCCGAGGCACTGCGGAACCTTTTGTCGCCTTTGCCATAACATACGCCAGAGTGCCAGAGGCGGACGCTCGTCACAGGCGTTTCGCGAGACCACCTCAGAACCATCGACGCTCGGGTGATCCCCGCCCGTACGGTCGGCGGTGGCGGTCGGCCGGAGAGCGTCCCCGCCCTGGTCAGAGCGCCGGGCCGCGCAACAGTCGGCCATTGCGGCGCGGCCACGCGTACGGCTCGCAGCCCCGCAATGTCAGCGTCTGCTGCACCATCACGGGGGCCGGGCCTCCGCGCTTCGGGCACCCCTCGTGGCTGTGGCCCAGCTCGTGGCCCACCTCGTGATTCACCACGTACTCGCGGTACACGGACAGCGGCACCCCGGCGTCCACGTAGGTCGGCGCGGACAGCCGCCAGCGGTCCAGGTTGATGATGGCGCGGCCGGTGCTGCGGCAGGACGTGTACGGGCGCCCGCCGACCGTGATGTTGACGCCGCCGTTCGCGCACATCCGCCCGGCCGTCTCGCGGGTGGCCAGATAGACCGTGAAGCCGGCCGCCTCGTTGCCCGGCACCCGCTGCAGCCGGACCTGTCCCTGGCCGGTCCAGCTCCGCGGGTCGCCGAGGGTGGCCTCGACCGCCGCGCCGAACGCCGCCACGTCCTCGCCGCTGCCCCGCTCGACGGCCACGCGGTAGCGGCGCAGCGTGCCCCTGCTGCCGTAGATCTCGCTCTTGCCCGGCGCATATGCGAACCGCCCCGAACCGCGGGTCGGCACCTTGCCCGGCAGCGTCAGCTCGTCACCCAGGGCCACCTCGTCGGCGGGTGGCCCGGAGGGCACCGCGGAGGAGGGCGCCGCGGAGGAGGGCGCCGCGGAGGAGGGCGCCGCGGAGGAGGGCGCCGCGGAGGAGGGCACAGCCGGCGGAGGCATGACGGGCGCCGCCGGCGACGGGGGCAGGGC
>CAKUMG010001598.1 GCA_934667465.1 uncultured Actinoplanes sp.
ACGTAGTCCCGCGTGCTGATGCCCTCTGGCAGCACCGGCCGCTGCGGGGCGTAGGCGAGCAACCGGGCGCGGTCCCGCCGCGGCATGCCGGTGGTCGGGACGCCGTCGATGCGCACCTGCCCCTCGTGCCGATGCAGGCCGAGCACCGAGCGCAGCAGCGTGGACTTGCCCGAGCCGTTGGGCCCGATGACGGCCAGCCAGCCGCCGGGCTCGACGGTGAAGCGCACCGCGTCCAGCACACGTGTGCGGCCGTAGGCGGCGCCCAGTCCGACGACCTCGACCCGGGCGCCACCGGAGGGCGGGAGCGCGGTCATCGGCGGCGCGCCCCCGCCCACAGCAGACCGGCGAAGAAGGGCGCGCCGACGAACGCGGTGACCACGCCGATGGGCAGCTCGGCCGGGGCGAGGACGACGCGGGCGAGGAGGTCGGCCAGGACCAGGAACCCGCCACCCACGAGCAGCGACAGCGGCAGCACGCGGGTGTACGAACCCCCGGCCAGCCGGCGCACGATGTGCGGGACGACCAGCCCGACGAAGCCGATCAGGCCGCTGACGGCGACCGCGGAGGCGGTCGCCAGCGAGGCGGCGAGGATGACCAGGAGCCGCAGCCGCCCCGGGTGCACGCCGAGCGACGTCGCCTCGTCGTCGCCGACCGACAGCACGTCGAGGGCGCGGCCGCAGCAGAGCAGGATTCCGCACGAGACGCCGAGGTAGGGCAGGACCAGCGCGACGTCGGACCACTGCGAGCTGCCCAGCTGGCCGATCATCCAGCCGTAGATCTCGCGCAGGTCGTCGGTGTTCTGCTGCTGCACCAGGTTCTGCGCCGCGGCGAGGAAGGCGGCGACGGCGATGCCGGCCAGCAGCAGCGTGGGGCTGTGCGCACCGCCGGCGACGCTGCCGAGAACCAGGGCGCAGCAGACTCCGAACAGCGCCCCGGCGAACGCGGCGAGCGGGACGATGCCCACCGGCCCCAGCGACTGGACGGGGGAGTAGGCGATGGTGAGCGTCGCCCCCAGACCGGCGCCGGCGGCCGCGCCGAGCAGGTAGGGGTCGGCGAGGGGGTTGCGGAAGACGCCCTGGTAGGCGGCGCCCGCGATCGCCAGCGCCGCACCCACGAGGACGGCGAGCACCACGCGCGGCAGCCGCAGCTGCAGCACCACGGCAGCCTGGGTGCCCTCGAGCCCGCCGTCGAGGTCGACGCCCAGCGGGTCCAGTGCGCGGTCGAGCAGGGTCACCACGACCTGGCCGGGTGCCAGCGGGACCGCGCCCACCCAGATCCCGGCGAGCACGGCGACGACCAGGCCGGTGACGGCCGCGCCGTACACGAGGACGGCCGGCCGCCGGGGACGCACCGCGCCCGGCCCGGCCGTGGTGCGGCCGGACCGGGTGCGGTGCGTGATGGCGCTCATGGCGGAGGCGGTCCTCAGCCCTGCAGGACCTCGGCGACGTCCTCGGCGAAGTCCGCCACCCGCGGACCCCAGCGGGACGCGACGTCGTCGTCGGCCTCGACGACGCGGCCGTCGACCACGGCCGGGACGGCGTCGAACGCCGGCCGCTCCGCGACGGTGGCCGCGGTCTGCTCGCAGCACTTCGTGTCGGCCAGCACGATCAGGTCGGGCGCCTGCGCGACGACGTACTCGGCGGACAGCTGCGGGT
>CAKUMG010001599.1 GCA_934667465.1 uncultured Actinoplanes sp.
GAAGTCCGACCCGCCCGGCGCCGCCAGCGGCACGGTGAAGTCGGTCAGCCCACCCGCGAAGTACGCGCGCAGCTGCGCCACCGCCTCGTCCAGCAGCGGATGCTCCCCGCCGGCGTACGGCCCGGCCGCGGGATGCCGGCCGAAGTGCACGCCGCCGACCGCGGCCGGCCCGGCGACACCGGCGGCGTCCACGCCCACGGACAGCTCACCGATCGGCGAGTCGATCACCACCCAGCGCATGCCGTCCATTCTGCTCCGGTCAGGCGCGGGTGTACTCGATCGTGTAGGCGGCGCCGGTCTGGGTCAGCCGGTCGTTGGCGCAGGTGTACGAGGCCGAGTCGTCGGCGGCGAGGAACTCCTGCTCGGACGCGGTCTCCTCACCGTTGATGTAGATGACGAACGTCGCCTCGGTGTCGACGCCGGTCAGCTTGATCCGGCCGTCCCGCGCGGTGAAGTCGTACGTCACCGGGCCCTTGATCCGCAGCCGCACGTTCTGCCCGCTGAGCGTGCCGGTGTACTCGGTGCCGGTGCCGTAGTCGAAGACCGCCGTACCGTCCGGGGCAAGGGTGAACTTCGCGCCCTTGCCGCCGCTCAGCTTGATCGTGCCCACGTTCGGGACCTCCAGGTCCTCGGTGTGGGTGGAGACGTTCCAGGTGCCGACCGTGCACGCATCGATGTCCGGGTTCACCGAGACGCTCGGGGTCGGCGTACCGCCCGCCTTCGGATCCTTCTCGTCCTGGCTGTTGCCCCAGACCGCGAAGCCGATGCAGCAGAGCAGCACGAGCACGACCGACACCAGCGCGGCGATCAGGATGTTGAGGCCGCGCCGGCCCTTGTTCTGCGGCGGTGGCGGCGTGTAGACCGGCGGGTACGCCTGCGGCTGCGCCTGGTACTGCGGGGCCGCCTGGTACGGCTGCTGCGGCGGCGGGCTGCTCGGATAGCCGGCACCGCTGGTCGGGTAGCCCGCACCGCCGCTGGTCGGATAACCCGCGCCGCTGGTCGGGTACGACGGGGCGCCGCTGGTGTGCGGGTTCGGGTACGGGTCGTAGCCGGAACCGCTGGTCGGCGCCGGGTACGGAGGCTGCGGCTGCTGGGGGTAACCGGGCGGTGGGTAGTTCGCCGGAGGCGCGGAGGTCACCTCACCGGTGCCACGGTAGTTACCGCACTGCGTGCAGTTGCCCGCCGCGTCGATGGTGCCGCCCCCACAGACCGCGCAGGGCCCCATGTCGCCTCCCGGCTCGCTATCTCCGCTGTACCCCAGCCAAAACCCGGACGCTCGGGCGTCGATGCCACCACCGGGCACCGGCTCCCGAGCTCCCGAACCCGACGCTAGCGGGTGCGATCCACTCGCCCCAATGGCCTCAACGGTCAGCGGATCTTACTCAATGAGCATTTCCCGGCCGGGCACAGTGAACGGTTCTCACCCACCGCGACGGATCGATCACTGGATTCTGACCAGGCGTTCCGTCTGCGCGTCCGCGGCGGTCAGCGTCAGCTCGTCCGGACCGCACTCGACGGACCACTCGGTGAGCGAGGCGGGCGCCCCCGGGTCCAGGTCGACGACCAGCAGGTCCGGGTCGTGGCCGATGCGCCACTGCGGGGTGTGCAGCTCCAGGCCGGCGAGGTTCGCGGTCCAGACCAGGGTGGGCAGGTC
>CAKUMG010001600.1 GCA_934667465.1 uncultured Actinoplanes sp.
GGGCGGCCCATCCCGTCCTCCGCGACGAGGAACGCCCCGGCCGGCGGGGTGAAGTCGGACGCGGCGATCGGGGTGTCGTCGCCGCTGCCGCCGTAACGGCGGCTGAGCTCGGCCATCGCGAGGATGACGAGGGCCTGGACCGCGGGGTCGTCGTAACGGGCCTCACGGATGTTGATCTCTTCCACGTCATGCCACGCTAGTCGAGAGCGAAACGCCAGGCCAACCGGCCGAAGATCAGCGGAAGTGGTCCCAGCCCGTGCCGCCCTGCCAGGGCTTGCGGTCCACGGTGACGCCGGTGCCCTCGTGGACGGCGCCGACGACCCGCCAGCCCTCGGGCAGGGCCGTGCCGGGCGGGAACGTCGCCGCGAGCGCGTGATCATCGCCACCCGCGAGCAGCCACACGTACGGGTCGACGCCCAGCGCCGACGCCGCGTCGCGCATCTGGTCCGGGACGGAGAAGGCGTCACGGTGGATGTCGATGCCGACCACGCTCGCGGTGGCGATGTGACCGAGATCCTGGAGCAGGCCGTCCGAGATGTCGATCAGCGAGGTGGCGCCGAGCCCCGCCGCCTCCGGGCCCGCGGCGTACGGGACGGCGGGCCGGCGGTACGCCTCGACCAGCACCTTCGGCGTCCGGAACCCGCGAGACAGCACCGTGTAGCCGGCCGCGGCATAGCCCGTGCGCCCGGCGAGGGCCACGACGTCGCCCGGCTGCGCCCCCGAGCGGACCACCGGCGCCCGGCCACCCAGGTCGCCCAGGGCCGTGACGGCGATCGTGAGAGTGGGGCTGGACGACATGTCCCCGCCGACGACGCTCGCGCCGACCAGGGCGGCCTCCTCGGTCAGCCCGTCCGCCAGCTCCTCGGCCCACAACACGTCAAGATCCGGGGGTACGCAGAGCGCGACCACGAGCGCCGTCGGCCGCGCACCCATCGCGGCGATGTCCGCGAGGTTCGCCGCCGCCGCACGGTGGCCCACGTCGGCGGCGCCGCACCAGTCCCGCCGGAAGTGCCGGCCCTCGACGAGAACGTCAGTGGAGACCACGACCCGGCCGTCCGCGGCGGCGACCACCGCGGCGTCGTCGCCCGGGCCGAGCACCGTCGCCGGCCCCGCGCCGAGCCGGTTGACGACCCGCGAGATCAGACCGAACTCGCCGGCCTCCGCGATGCTCACTTCCCATCGTTCCCTTCTGCGTGATGTCGGACCAGCGATGCGCGCCGCGAGGACCGCGCTGCGTACTGTAGTTTCACGTTCGGGTCTCCGGCGGCGACGGATAGGGAGTGGATCGTGGTCCAGGCATACATCCTCATCCAGACGGAGGTCGGAAAGGCGCGTGACGTGGCCGCGGCGATCGACAAAATTCAGGGTGTGGTCCGCGTCGACGCGGTCACGGGCCCCTATGACGTCGTCGTTCTCGCGGAGGGTCACACCGTCGACGAGCTCGGCCGGATGATTGTGAGCAAAATCCAGTACGTCACGGGTATCACCAGGACTGTCACCTGCTCCGTGGTAAACCTCTGACCCATGAGGGTTATTCAGGACGGTGGAGACCACGCTGTTGAACCGCGGCTGTCTGCAACGCAAGGAAGGTCCTGAAGAACCCTCATGGTCGACGTCGACACCCGCCCGGACGAGCAGCCACCCGCCAAG
>CAKUMG010001601.1 GCA_934667465.1 uncultured Actinoplanes sp.
CCCGCCCGGTGCAGTGGCCCGCGACCGGGCCGGCCGGGCAGCGGGCCCCCGCCGTGCGGGCGAGCGGCCCGACCGGCCTGCCCGGGTTCCTGGCGGCGGCCGCCCGGTTGCGCGACGCCGCCGTCCGGGAGAAGAGACGCCCGACGACCGTGCTGCTGACCGACGGGCGCAACGTCTTCACCGAGCAGCCGGTCGACCGGGATGCCCTCCGGGACCTCGACGTGCTGGTCGTCGGCAACGAGCGCGGCTGCGTGTCGGTGCCGGAATCGCTGTGGGACCGCTGCTTCGTGGCCCGCGCCACGCCCGGCGACGTGGCAGCCCAGTTGGCCCGGATCTACCAGGACTGAGGAAGACGATGCCAGGACTCGAGCAGTTCTCCCGCCGCCACGTGCTCGCCGCGCTGGGCCTGGGCGCGGTGGGCGTCGCGGGCGTCGGCGCCGCGGTGGCCCTCGACGACGAGGACTCCGGCGGCGGCTCGCGCGGCTCGGCGGGCGAGCCGCGCACCATCGAGGTGTACGGGGGTGCCGACAGCGACGACGCCCGCGCCGCCGTCCTGCAGGTGTGGGCGCGCAAGCCCCGGGTGGCCGAGCGCGGGCTGAGCGCGTCGTACAACGCCGTGGCCAGCCGCAGCAGCGACCAGTTCGCCAAGATGCTCAACCTGCTGCGCGAGGACCCGGGCGCGGCCGACCTGCTGGTGGTCGACGCCGAATACCTCCCGGCGCTGATCGAGGCGGGCCAGATCGAGCCGTTCCCGGACCGCGGCCGGGACTGGCTGCTCGGCGACCTGGGCTGCGTCGCCAACGTCGCCGACCGGTGCCTGTGGGAGGACGAGCTGTACGCGGTGCCGCTCAACACCGACGTCCCGATGCTCGCGTTCGACGACTCCCGGATCGCCGACCGGGACCGGCCCGCGCTGCGCGATCTCGGGCAGCGGCAGGGTGCCGAGTTCTGGACGACGGCGCTCCAGCTGGCGCAGCGCTCCACCGGCGAGCAGCCGACCCGGCGGCTGCTGCTGCAGAACGGCGAGTACGAGGGGTTCACCGCGTGCCTGACCGAGCTGGTGGCCGCGTTCGGCCCGCCCGGCGGCGCGTTCCCGGCCGGCGCCGAGCTCGACGCCCGGCTCGCCGAGATCGCCGGCGTGTTCGGCCGGGACCCGTTCGAGCTGGCCGGCGACGGCGACGAGGACGCGACGCTGACCGCGCTGCAGAAGCGCGAGGCGGTCGCCGCGCGGCTGTGGCCGTCGCAGTGCCACAGCCTCACGGCCGCGACGCCCGGCCGCGAGTCGGGCGCACCGACGTACACGTTCGTGCCGATCCCCGGCGGGGTGCTGGGCGGACAGGTGATCGCCGCCGGGCGGCAGTCGCCGGTCCGCGAGCAGGCGCAGGAGCTGGCGGTGCACCTGGCCGAGGCAGCGAGCCAGGTGCAGCTGCACTACAACGGCGGCTACGTGCCCACGCTCGCGGAGCTCTACGGTGACGAGAAACTGCGCGACGCCCTGTACGGGGTGGGCGCCGAGCAGATCGGCCGGTGCGTCCGCCGCCCGGTGCGCACCGACTACCTGACCTGGAGCGACGAGTTCCGCGAGCGCGCCCGGACGGTGTTGCTGGGCGGCTGACGACCCTTAGGAGCACTGCAGGCGGGCGGCCGCCC
>CAKUMG010001602.1 GCA_934667465.1 uncultured Actinoplanes sp.
AGCGCTACCTGACCGGCGACGTCGACCTGCCCGGCTAGCCGCTCGAGTCAGCGGGGCAGCCGGGCCAGCTGCCGGCGGTCGCCCTCGGTGGCCGCGTAGAGCGCGGTCAGCGACCGGAACGGCGCCGAGGAGATCTCCACCTGGCCGCCGGGCTCGACCGTGACCGGGGTGCCGTTGTCCAGCGTCTCCTCCGGACTGTCCGGGGCGATGGTGGCCGGCGCGTGCGGGCCGAGCGCCCGCCGCAGCGTGGCCAGCTCCAGCGGCCGCGCCGGGTCGTCCGCGTGGTGCACCGTGAACTCCAGCTCCGCGCCGATCAGCCGCGAAGGCCCGGTCCGGAAGCAGACCGAGGCGATGTGCGCCTCCGCCTGGTCCCGATCGGTGACCGGGGTGCCGCCGAGCTCGCCGGGGGCGAGGACGGGCGGGTGCGTGATGGCGGTTGTGGACAAGACAAAGCCTCCGGGACGCGCGACGACCAGCGAATTTCCCCGTGTGAACGCTGCCCCCGCAGTGGCCAGGGCGGCGGCAACCCACGCGACGTTACCGGTTCACTGCGTTCGGTGACACCCCTTCGGGCGTGCAAATTCCACCTGGCTGTATCGCTGACCGTCATCGCCCGTTCGTGTGAGAGTGACCGGCGCGTCGCGGGTCGGAGAGGAGAACGGGCAGGCCTGGCGCAGAGGCTGTCCCGACCGTGCGCCAGGCCTACCCATCAAACGACTCAGCGCCGGGGGCGGCGGTTCCGTCACTCGGGCGGCCGGTCCGGTGCGCCAGATCACGCCCGCCCGCCGAACCGGTCGATATCCGCCGGGACCCCCTCCGGAGCAGGTACGTTACCGTGGACATCCGCGAGAACGGCGACACGTGTCCGGGCTTCATCCCTGATGCGTCGCTGACACACTTAGTGGGTAGTTTTCACATATGCCAGAGGCCCCCACCATGATCGCCGGACGCTACCGTCTCGGCGAAGCGATCGGCTCCGGCGGCATGGGCCGGGTGTGGCGCGCGCACGACGAGCGCCTCGACCGGGACGTCGCCATCAAGGAGATCGTGCTCCCGCCCGGGACCGAGGAGGACGCGGCGGTGGCCCGCCGGCGGACGCTGCGGGAGGCGCGCGCGGCCGCCCGCCTCAACCATCCCGGCGTGGTCGCGGTCTACGACGTCTTCGAGGCGGACGGCAAGCCGTGGATCGTGATGGAGCACGTGCCGTCGCGCTCGCTCAAGGAGATCGTCCAGGAGGAGGGCCCGCTCGACGATCGCCAGGCGGCGGAGATCGGCCTTCAGGTGCTGGAGGCGCTCGGCGCCGCGCACAAGGCCGGCGTGCTGCACCGCGACGTCAAGCCGGCGAACGTGTTGATCGCCGACGACGGCCGCGTGGTGCTCACCGACTTCGGCATCGCCACGATCGAGGGTGACGGGCTGGTCACCTGCTCCGGGCAGCAGCTGCACGCCTCGCTGGACTACATGGCGCCGGAGCGCGCGCAGGAGGGTGAGGCCACCGAGGCGGCCGACCTGTGGTCGCTCGGCGCCACGCTCTACGACGCGGTCGAGGGCCGCGCGCCGTTCCACCGCTCGTCCGCGGTCGGCACGCTGACCGCGATCGCGGCCGACCCGCCGGACCCGATGGAGCGCCCTACCGGACTGGCGACCGT
>CAKUMG010001603.1 GCA_934667465.1 uncultured Actinoplanes sp.
CAGGCGGGCGGGGTTGCCCAGCCGCCAGGCGGCCCCGCTGGCGGCCGAGCACCGCGCGCCACAGCTCCGGGCCCGACAGGTCGCTGAGCACGTCGTCGGGGGTGCCCGGCACGCAGGCCCAGGCGCCCTCGGCGAGCTCACCGGCCAGCTGACCGGGGGACCAGCCGGCGTAGCCGGCGAACACGCGCAGCCCCAGCACCTGGCCGGCCAGCGGCTCCGGGTCGACGTCGAGGTCGACGAGGTGGATGCCGTCGGCGACCGGGCGCAGGCCGCTGCCCGGACCGGGCCCGGGGCCCTCGCAGCGGGCCAGGCACAGCGCCGTGTCGGTCTCGCACGGCCCGCCGACGTGGAACACCGCCGGCGCGACGGCCAGGTCGCACCAGCCGGGCAGCACGTCGCGGATCTCCACCTGGCTCGGGCTGCCGAGGACCACGCCCAGCGTGCCCGTCTCGGAGTGGTCCAGCACGTAGACCACGGCGCCGGCGAAGGTCGGATCGGTGAGGCTCGGCATGGCCACCAGCAGCGAGCCGGGCCGCACGTCGTCCAGGTCGCCGATGGACAGCGCCGGCGCGGCCACGCGACGACGACCGGTCACGGGCCGCGTGGGCGGGCCGGACTCGGGATCGGGCGACGCGGGCACCGGGGTCATCGCACCCAGTGTGCCGCACCGCGGCGGGGTGGTGCGCGCCGATCTCTAGGCTGACCGGGTGCGGGACGCGGGGGCCACGGTGCGGTCCCTGCTCGTCCGCCGCGACTTCCGCCGTCTGCTCACCACGCGGCTGCTGTCCCAGTTCGGGGACGGCGTCTTCCAGGCCGCGCTCGCCGGCACGGTGCTGTTCAACCCGCAGCGCGCGGCCGATCCGCTCGACGTCGCCGTGGGCTTCGCCGTCCTGCTGCTGCCGTACTCCCTCGTCGGCCCGTTCGCGGGCGGCATCGAGGGGATCCCCTTCTTCCTCGCCGGGCTCGCCGTCGTCTCGGTGAGCCGTTTCGTGCTCGCCGCGCTGTCCGCGGGGCTCCCGCACACCACCGACGCCCTCGTCCCCGCCAACGCGCTCTCCACGACGGCGGGGTCGGTGGCCGCGGTCGCCGGGGGCGGGGCAGCGCTCCTGCTGCTGCCGCTCACCGGCGCCGGCGACGCGGGGTACGCGGCGATCGCGCTGGCCGCGGCGCTGCCCTACCTGGCGGCCGCCGGCGTGGTCTCCGGCTTCGGGCGCGGGTACCTCGGTCCCGATGCCCTCGAGCGCGAGGGCGCGGCCCCGGTCGGGAACGTCGCCGCGGGCCTGGTCGCCGGCGCTCGGCACGCCTGGGCCCGTCCGTCCGTGGCGGCGTCGCTGGCCGCCATGGGCCTGCACCGGATCTGCTTCGGCCTGCTGACCTTGGTGACCCTGCTCCTCTACCGCGGTCCGCTCGAGGACGCCTCCGGTCCGTTCCGGGGCGGTCTGGCCGGGCTCGGCCAGCTGGTCGCGGCCATCGCCGCCGGCTCGCTGCTCGCGGCGGCGGTCACCCCCGCGGCGGTGCGCCGGGCCGGTCTTTCCTATGGCGGCTGGATCGCCAATGCCGATGCGTCCGAGGCTTTTGCCCGCCACAAGGTAACCCTGCACATCCCACGTCGGCCCTATGTGCAGTCGCTCCCCGGCATTCCCACT
>CAKUMG010001604.1 GCA_934667465.1 uncultured Actinoplanes sp.
TGGAGCGCGCCGGCACCGCGCTGGACAAGCTGCTCGACGAGGGACCGGAGGCCACGCTCACCGCCGCCGACGTCTCGGGCTGGGTGGTCGCCGACGCCGGCGGCCCCGGCCACGACGCCCAGCGGCAGGGCCACGTGGATCGCGGCGTACAGGCAGGCGTAGAGATAGAGCGCGACGAGCACGAGGGCGGCGACCGCGAGCACGATCGGCATGGTCAGGGCCCCTTCGAGCCGCGCAGCCAGGCCCGGCCGCGCCGGACCCGGTTGGTCTCGAGGATCTGCTGCCAGCGTTCGTGGGCGTGACGGGTGGTGCGGGTGTCGAGCCGGGCGGTGACCGTGCCGAGCGGTCCGGCACCGGCCCAGCTGACCCACTTGTTGACCGCGCCGAGCAGGGTCGCGGCGGCCTCCCGGTCGGAGATCCCGGAGGCGACGACGACGGCGTCGGCCACGGCGGCCGCCGCCGGTTTGACCTTGAGCCGGTCGGCCACCCGGAGGGCGTACGGGCGCTGGAAGTCGGGTGTCGCGTCGAGCACCGCGAGGATCACGGCCGGGGCGCGGGCGTCGAGGAGGGCGTCGAGCAGCGCGTCGCGGTGAATCCGGACGACCGCCGTCTTGAGGCCGTCCACCGTGAAGTCCGCCTTGTCCAGCGTGGGGAGGCGGGCGACGAGCGAGGTCAGCATCCGGTCGTCGGCGAGCATCTCCCGGGCGGTCCGGCCGAGCGCGGGCAGGTCCCGGACCAGGTCGAGGTCGGCCCGGTCCAGCCTCTCGCGGGCCGCCCGCTCGGTCAGGTAGGAGTCGATCGCCGCGGGATCGATCGGCGGCGAACCCGACAGGAAAACGCGCAGCTCGGCCGCGGTGGGCGGGGTCAGGCGCCACAGGCAGGCGCTCAGCGCGGGGGACGAGGGGAAGCGGGCGGCCAGGGTGGTGACGGTCTCGAGCCGCCCGGCCTCGTCGCCGCCGGCCATCCGCTCGGCGATCAGGGCGGCGTCGAGCGGCGCGGCCGGGTCCCGGATCTCGAGGTGCCGGTGCCACCGCGTCGCGATCGTCCGCGCCCTGCCGGGCTCGCGTTCCACCAGCGCCCCGAGGTGGTCGCGCAGCAGGTCGGTGAGCTCCTCGCCGCAGGGCCAGGTGCCGACCCCGTACGGCGCATCCGGCCGCCCCGCCCAGTGCGCGACGAACGCGTCCAAGGCGCCGCCCAGCTCGGCACACCGCACCGGCACCCCGAAGACCCCGGCAACGCTCAGCACCGCCGCGAACCGCTCCCCGGTGGCCCCGACGGCCTCGCGCACGACCAGCTGAACCGCCCGATCGTCGAAGAAGCCCACGTCGGGAACGGACCCCGCAGCGACCGGCCCGATCCGCCCCCGCAGCGGCTCCCCGGATTCCGCGGCGGCACGCAACTCGGCGGCGAGCAGCGCCAGCCGCACCGCGACGGCCTGGTCCCCGAACGTCCCGTCGCGTGTGGCCCGGTCGAGCTTGCCGAGCAGCCCCCGCGGCCGGCGCTCCACGTCGGCGGTGAACGCGGCGGCGACCGGCGGCCCGTACGCGGCGGTCAGCTCGCGCGGCCCCTCGGTGAGCCAGCCGACCATGGCCTCGGCGTGCGCGGGGTCCGGCTCCTCCCCCAGCACCGCCACCCGGGCCAGCGC
>CAKUMG010001605.1 GCA_934667465.1 uncultured Actinoplanes sp.
CGCGCCGGTTCGCGGACACGCTCTCGGCGAACGCGCGCTACCCCGTGGTGGCCGGCGCGCTCGGCGAGGCCGGCCGCGGCCGGGTCGGCCTGCTGGACGGCGTCTTCGGCGGCCTGGTCGAGTCGGAGCGGGACATCTTCGCCGACCCGGACGACGAGGGCGAGTCGACCCGCCTGCGCATCGTGCTGCTGCGCGACGGCGGCCTGGACCCGCAGGAGGCGAACGACGAGCCGGTCGCGGTCGAGGAGCGGCGCGCGGACGCGGTGCAGACGCTGGCCGAGCGGCGCGGCGTGCGTTGCGACGTGGTCACCGCCGAGGGCGGCTCCGCGCTGGAGCGGCTCGCCTCGCTGATCGCGGTCCCCGACTTCGCGTCGATCTACCTGGCGCTGGCGCACGGGCTCGACCCGATGGCGGTGCCGGCGATCTCGGAGATGAAGGAACTGGCCAATCCGATCCGCACCGAAGGGATCAACTGAGAGATGAGCACCGGCGGGGGCAGTAAGGCGATCGTCGCGGCGCTGGCCGCGAACCTGGGCATCGCGGCCACGAAATTCGTCGCGTTCCTGCTCACGCAGTCCTCGTCGATGCTGGCCGAGTCGATTCACTCGGTGGCCGACTCGGGCAATCAGGCGCTGTTGCTGCTCGGCGGGCGACGATCCCGCCGGGCCGCGACACCCGACCACCCGTTCGGGTACGGCCGGGAGCGCTACATCTACGCGTTCATCGTCTCGATCGTGCTGTTCTCGCTGGGCGGCCTGTTCGCGCTGTACGAGGCGTACCACAAGTGGCACGAGGCGCACACCGACCCGAACCACGGCGCCATCACGTCGTGGCACTGGGTGCCGGTCGCGGTGCTGGTCGCCGCGATCGCGATGGAGGGCTTCTCGTTCCGCACCGCGATCAAGGAGTCCAACCACACCCGCGGCGACGCCTCGTGGAAGCAGTTCATCCGCCGGGCCAAGGCGCCGGAGCTGCCGGTCGTCCTGCTGGAGGACTTCGGCGCGCTGATCGGCCTGGTGCTCGCGCTCTTCGGCGTGGGCCTGACGCTGCTCACCGGCGACGGCCTCTGGGACGCGCTCGGCACCGGCGCGATCGGCGTGCTGCTGGTCTGCATCGCGGTGATCCTGGCGATCGAGACCAAGAGCCTGCTGCTCGGCGAGGGCGCGTCCGGGCAGGACCAGGCCGCGATCGAGCGGGCGCTGCTGGACGGCGCCGCGGTCGAGCAGATCATCCACATGCGCACCATGCACCTCGGCCCGGAGGAGCTGCTGGTCGCCGCGAAGTTCGCGGTCCGGTCCGACGAGACCGCCGCGGACGTGGCCCGGCACATCAACGAGGCCGAGGCGCGGATCCGGGCGGCGGTGCCGATCGCGCGCGTGATCTATCTCGAGCCGGACATCTACAGTGCGGAGGCCGCGGCGGCGCCGAAGAACGGCTACGACGGCACCCAGCTCGCCTCCGAGACCCAGACACAGACCGGGACCTGAACAACATGAAGCCTCTGCTGAGCACCATCCGCCCGTACGCGTGGGGATCGCGCGACGCGATCGCCGGCATACAGGGCCGCCCCGCGCCCGCGGCCGGCCCGGAGGCGGAGCTGTGGATCGGCGCGCACCCGGCCGACCCGTCCCGGGTCGACGGCA
>CAKUMG010001606.1 GCA_934667465.1 uncultured Actinoplanes sp.
TTGACCAGCGCGAGCAGGTGGTTGCCGCTCTGGTGGGCGGTCTCGGTGTAGTCGCGCTGCTCCTCGTCGAGCTCGGAGTCGAGCAGCAGGCCGGGGCCGCGCAGCGAGTACTGGTGCGGGACATCGTCGTCGAAGTACAGGCCGGTCGCCACGATGATGTTGAGGTCGGTCTGCCCCGCGATCCGCTCGATCCGCGGGATGTAGCGGCCGAGCCCCCAGACGGTGGGGTCGACGATGGTCCGCACGCCGACGGCCTCGAGGGCCCGGAGCTTCCCGACCGCATCCGCGACGCGCTCGTCCTCGCTCCCCCACTCCTCGGGGTAGTTCTGCTGCACGTCGGCGGTGAGCGTGAAGACGTGCTCGTGCATCAGCGTCTGGCCGAGCTCGGCGGTGTCGACGGGGCCTCGGACGGTCTGGACCTGCGGCACGGTTCCTCCTGACGGGCAGGGGGCGGCCGGTGACCGCCCTCACACGGGAGGGATGATGCCTTCCGGTCCCCGGCGCCCGGCCACCGGCTCCGCGCCGTCGAACAGCTCGGCCGCGCGTTCGCCGACCACCACCGCCGTCGCCGCGGTGCCCCGGCTCGGCACCCCCGGCAGCACCGAGGTGTCGACGACGCGCAGCCCGGTCACGCCACGGACCCGCAGGTGCTGGTCGACGACCGCGCCGGGGTCGGCGTCCGGGCCCATCGGGGCGGTACCGGAGAGGTGCACCGCGGTGCCGACGCGCGCCGCGATCCAGGCGTCCAGGGCGGTGTCGTCGCCCAGCACGGCGTCCGGCAGTGCGGCCGACGGGCCGGCGGTCCCGGAGACGGCGGACGAGGCCAGCAGCGCGGCGACGAGCCGGACCCCGGCCCGCAGCCCCCGCCGGTCGTCGTCCTCGGCCAGGTAGCGGTACTCCAGGCGGGGCGGTCGCGAGGGATCGGCCGCGTCCAGGCTCAGCCGGCCACGGGCGAGCGGGTGCTGCAGGCCGACCCCGATGAGCGGCTCGTCGTCGGACCCGAACGGGCGGAGCCAGGGCAGCACCTCGACCTCGCCGCCCTCGACGGGGGCGTGCAGCACCCCGTGCAGCGGCTGGGCCGGCACCGGCAGCCCCGGCACCGGCCGGTACGGCACGTACACCAGCGGGTGGTCGCTGAAGGCCGCCCCCACCCCGGGCAGGTCGGCGACGATGTCGATGCCCGCCGCGGCCAGGTCGGCCGCCGGGCCGAGCCCCGAGGCCAGCAGCAGGTGCGCCGATCCCACCGCGCCGGCGCTCAGCACGACCTCGCCCGCCCGCACCGGCCCGTCGTCGGTGAGCACGCCCACGGCACGGCCCCGCTCCACCAGAACCCGGTGCACCGCGACCCCGCCGCGCACGGTGAGCCCCGGCAGGTGCCGCCGCGGGGCGAGGTAGGCCATGGCGGCGTTGATCCGCACCCCGTCCGCCACGTTGAACGGGATGGGCCCGTGGCCGGGCGCGGCATCCCCGTTCTTGTCCGGCTCGGCCGGGAACCCGAGCTCCGCGCTCGCGGCGGCGAAGGCGTCCGCGACCGGCGACGGGCTGGGCAGCCGGCGCACCGGCACCGGTCCGGGTGGCCCCGCAGGAGCTGTAGCCGCCTCCGCCCCCGCCGCCACCGCCGCCGGCGACCGCGAGCACCGTG
>CAKUMG010001607.1 GCA_934667465.1 uncultured Actinoplanes sp.
CGCCGGTCTGCCGCTGATATTTCGCGTACGCCCGGAGCACCACGACCTGACGCCAGGTGAGCCCGGCCCGCAGCACCAGCTCGTTGAACCCGTCCACCTCCGCCTCGTTCTGCCAGGCGGCCGCGAACGCGTTCTCCACCTGGGGACGGACCTCACCCAGCTCCGGGTGCGACTCGGGCGGGGTGAGCCCGAAGTCGTAGAGATAGACGGTGCCGTCGGCCCGGCGCACCTCGTAGGGCCGCTCGTCGACGACCTTCACGCCCAGTGAGTGCAGGACCGGCAGCACGGCCGACAGCATCATCGGCTCGCCGTACCGGAACACCTTGAAGCGCACGTCGGCGTCGTCCGGCTCGGCGACGCCGTCCCGGCCGAGCCGGCGCTTGCGGTAGAGGTGCATCTCGAGCTGGCCGGTCTCCTCCAGCAGCTCGAGCTTGGCGATGTCGAGCACCGCCTCGTACGGGGTGTGGCCGTCCTTGTAGCTGTCGGGGAACGCGGTCGTGTAGCGCTGGAACAGCTCCTTCGCCGGTTCCTCGCCGACCTTGCGCTCGAGCACCAGGGAGAAGTCGTCGTCCCACATGCGCGTCGCGTCGGCGAGCTTCTCGGCCAGGGCGTTCGGGTCCACTGCGCCCGGCGGGGCGGCCGGGTCGGTGCGCACGATGAAGTGCACCCGCGCCAGCATCCGCTCGGTCACCCGGGTCGTGTAGTCGACGCCGACGCCGTTGAGCTCGCGCAGCAGGATCTCCTGCATGGCCTGGCGGTTACCGGTGGTGAAGCGGTCCCGGGGCAGGTAGATCAGGCACGAGATGAAGCGGCCGTAGCCGTCGCGGCGCAGGAACAGGCGCAGCTGCCGCCGGCCCGCCATCCGCAGCACGCCGATCACCGCTTCGTACAGGTCATCGGTCTTGATCTGGAAGAGCTCGTCCCGCGGATAGGTCTCCAGGATCTGCAGCAGATCCTTGCCGGAGTGCCCCCGCGGCGAGAGGCCCGAGCGGTCGAGCACCTCGGCGACCTTGCGGCGCACCACCGGCAGCTCGCGCACGCTGGTGCGGTAGGCCGACGAGCTGAACAGGCCCAGGAAGCGGCGCTCTCCGCACACCTCGCCGCGGTCGTTGAAGACCTTGACGCCGACGTAGTCGAGATAGGCCGAGCGGTGCACCGTGGCGCGGGAGTTGGCCTTGGTGATGACCAGCAGCCGCTTCTCCAGGGCGCGCTGGTGCGCCTCGGGCGCCATCGACGAGAGCTTGCGCGGCGTGCTCTGGTCGCCGCGCAGGATGCCGAGCCCGGTGCCCTGGACGGCGGCCAGCTCGTCGCCGTCGAGGGCATATTCCCGGTAGCCCAGGAACGTGAAGTGGTCGTGCGCGAGCCACTTGAGCAGCTCGATGGAGTCGGTGACGTCCTTGTCCGGCACAGGCAGCTTGCCCTCGGCGCCGCGCGAGGTGGCCAGCTCGTCGGCGATCACCAGGGCGCGCTGGCGCATCCGGGGCCAGTCGTCGACGGCGTCGCGCACGTCGGTCAGCACCCGGCGCAGCTCGTTGTGCAGCTGCTCGCGGGCCTCCTCGGTGCGTACCGGGTCGATCTCGACGCGGATCCAGCTCTCGACGCAGTCGCCCTCGATGGCGTCGTCGGGCTCGACGTTTGCCT
>CAKUMG010001608.1 GCA_934667465.1 uncultured Actinoplanes sp.
CGATCGCCGCGCCGCCCACGCTCACGACGCCCGCGCGGGGGCGCTCCACCCCGGCGAGCAGCCGGCCCAGCGTCGAATTGCCCGCGCCGGAAGGGCCGACGAGGGCGAGCCGCTCCCCCGGCCGGACGGTCAGGTCGACGCCGCGCAGGACGTCACGACCGCCGTCGTACGCGTAGCGCGCGCCGCGTACCTCGATGAGGTGTCCCCGCGGCGCCGGGCCGCCGGCCGGGTCCGCGGACGGCAGCGCCGCCACCCCCTCGAGCCGCGCGAACGACGCGCCGCTGGCCTGCAGCTGCTCGAGCCACACCAGGATCGCGTCCAGCGGCGCCGCGAGCTGGCGCAGGTAGAGCGTGGCCGCCACGACCTGCCCGAGCGTCATGTCACCGCGCACCACCAGCGCGCCGCCGATCAGCAGCACCGCGACCACCGGCACCACGTAGGACACGTCGACGGCGGGAAAGAACACGGTACGCAGGGCGAGCGTGCGCAGCCGGGTCCGCCGGGCCCGGTCGACCGCGTCGCGCCCGGCCGCGAGCCGCCGCTGGTGCAGCCCGTGCGTCTCGACCGTGCGGGCGCCCGCGATCGTGGCGGTCAGCTCGTCGGCAAGCACCGATCCGGCGGCGCCCTCCGCGAGATAGGCCGCGGGTGCCCGCCGCAGGTACCAGCTGGCGGCCACGAACGCGCCGGAGAGCCCGGCCACCCCGATCAGGCCCAGCAGCGGGCTCACGAAGAAGACCGCCACCAGCACGACGATCGCCTGGGCGGCGGCGATGAGCACCTCGGGCAGCGCGTCGCGCAGGGTCACCGCGACCGCGCTCACGTCGGCGGTGCCGCGCGCGGTCAGGTCGCCGGCCGGCACCCGCTCGGCGACGGCCGCTGGCAGGCGCAGCACCCGGTCGAGGAAGCGCTCGCGGATCCGCGCGGCGGTCCGCTCGCCGAACCGGTAGCCGACCAGCAGCGCCGAGCGCGACAGCAGCACCTGCGCCACCGTGCAGACCAGGATGACCAGGGCGAGCCGGTCCACCCGGGCGGCGGTGGCGCGGCCGTCGGCCACCGCGTCGACGATGACGCCGAGCAGCCATGGCCCGGCCAGGCCCGCGATCGCGGCGAGCGCGTTCAGGGCCACCAGCAGGGCGACGGCGCGGCGGTCGCGCAGGAGCAGGCCGAGGGCGGCACGGCGGACACGGTCGCGCCCGGCGACCGGTAACGGGGTCACCGCACCTTGCCCGGGTCGCCGTACGCGTGGCCCGGGTCGCCGTACGCGTGCCAGGCAAGCCCGGCGGCCCGGTCCACCAGCGTCCGGTAGCCCGGCTCGGTGTCCAGCAGGTCCCGGTGCGTGCCGGTCGCGGCGACCCGCCCGCCCACCAGGTAGTGCACGAGCCCGGCGCGCTCGAGCAGCGCGGGCGACGTCGTGGTGACCAGCGTGGTGCGCCCGGCCCGGGCCCGGCACAGGCCGTCGGCCATCGCCGCCTCGGTGTGCGCGTCCACGGCGGACGTGGGGTCGACGGCGAGCAGCACCTCGGGGTCGGCGTAGAGCGCGCGGGCGAGCCGGATCCGCTGCCGCTGCCCGCCGGAGAGGTTGCGCCCGCCCTCGTCGGCGGCGGCCGTGGCACCGCCGGGCAGCCCGGCGACGACGTCGGT
>CAKUMG010001609.1 GCA_934667465.1 uncultured Actinoplanes sp.
CGCGGACTCGCGGTCAGGAAGCCGATCGCGGCGCCGACTTCGTCGGGTGCGAGATCGCGCAGCACGCCGGCGAGCGCGGGATGCCGGGCGGCCGCGCTGGTCAGCAGCGCCAGCATCCGTACCCGCTGATGATGGGTGGCTCGTGGCACGAACAGCGCCAGGTCCGCGGTGCGCAGCGCGGCACCGGCCGGCAGCAGTGCGCGGACGACCAGCTCCTCCGCGACCAGCGCGGGCCGGACCGGACGCCAGTGCCCGCCGCGCTCGGCCGGGTAGAGCTCGGACAGCCACGCGTCCACGTCACCGGTGCCGTTGTGGCTGCCCAGCAGCGTGCGGGCCTCGTCCGCGGAGGTCGCGCCGAACAGCGTGGCGACCGCGACCAGCCGCGCGCGGGCGGCCCGGTTCGGCGTGATCCGGTGCCGGTCCGCGACCCGGTTCAGGTAGCGGTCCTCGTGCCGGAGCAGCGCGGCCAGCGGATCGTGGTAGTAGCGGCCGGCGTCCGGCAGTGGGCGGCCGATCGCCCAGAGCAGCGCCGCGGCCTGCAGCGTCAGCGCGTGGCCGAACGCGGGCAGCGCCTCGGTCATCGGCCGCGGTGACTGCTCGACCACGGCCGTGTACGGGCTGCCCGGCATGCCGCGGTCGAACACCTGGGCGAACGCGCGCGCGGCCCGGCGCTGCTCGGCCGCGCGCATCGCCGGATCCGGGTAGAGCGGGCCGAGCGCGAGCGTACGGATGCCGGCCAGCCGGGTCCGGTCGCTGAGCCCGAGCATCCAGGAACCGGCGCTCCGGGCCAGCACCAGCGCGCGGATCCGGGCACGGCGGCCCGTCGCGAGCCGGTCCAGCACCTCGGCGAGCAGCGCGGGCGGGCGGGACTCCGCGTCGTCCACGATGATCAGCGTGGGTGCGGTCGGGCCGTCCGCCGCATCCAGCCCGGCGATCAGCCGCCGCAGGTCACCGGCGACGCCGCCGAGCCAGCCCTGCGCGCGCAACCGGGTGAGCAGCTCGGCCGCGCGCCGCGTCGTGCCCTCCCCGGACGGCGCGTGCATGAGCAGGTGGACGGTCCGGTCCTCCGCGTTGCACCACGCGGTCAGCTCGCGGATCTCGCGCACCCGGCCACGGAACGGGACGACCGCGGCCTCGGCGGTGAGCAGCGGCGGGTACGGGCCCTCGGCGGCGCGGGCGACCACCCGGTCCGGGCCGGCGTACGGGTCGATCAGCGCGTGCGCCAGCTCGACCGGCTCGGAGACGACCGGGCGTCCGGTGAACCGGCCGACCGGGCGGGAGAACGTGCGGTCGCGCAGCAGCCGCCAGACCGGGGTGAGCGTGAGCGAACGCCGGCCCGGCCGGTACGCGTCGTCGGTGATCACGCCGAGGAGCAGGCCGCGGGCCAGGACGGGCGCGCCGGCGAGGTGCGGCGGCAGCGGGTCGGCGTCGAGTTCGAGCTGGTAGAGGCCGTCGGAGACGCGCACCCGGCCGGTGAGGACGACGGCGAGGTCGCTCGCGTCCTCCGTCGCGGTGTCCGGGACCGGGCCGTCGTCCGGCGCGTCGGACGGGGGTTGCAGGGCTTCCAGCGCGCGCAGCGCCGAGATCGGGTCCGGCGGGCCGGTCACGATCCGCACCTGCCGGGTCGGCCCGGTCCAGGCC
>CAKUMG010001610.1 GCA_934667465.1 uncultured Actinoplanes sp.
ACGCCGAGCAGCACGACGACGACGGCGCGGGCCCGCCGCCCGACGGGGAGGTCGGTGGTGTGACCCGCGCCGTGCGCGTGGCCGTGGCCGGCCAGGGCTCAGGCCCCGACGAGCCGCTGCGCGAGGTACCCGGTGACCTGGTCCAGCGCCACCCGCTCCTGCGTCATGTCGTCGCGGTGCCGGATGGTGACGGCCTGGTCCTCGAGCGTGTCGAAGTCGACCGTGATGCAGAACGGGGTGCCGATCTCGTCCTGGCGGCGGTAGCGGCGGCCGATGGCCCCGGCGTCGTCGAAGTCGACGTTCCAGGACTTCCGCAGCTCCGCGGCGAGGTCGCGCGCCTTGGGCGACAGGGCCTCGTTGCGGGACAGCGGCAGCACGGCGGCCTTGACCGGCGCGAGGCGCGGGTCGAGCTTGAGCACGGTGCGCTTGTCGACGCCGCCCTTGGCGTTCGGCGCCTCGTCCTCGGCGTAGGACTCGATGAGGAACGCCATCAGCGACCGGGTCAGGCCCGCGGCCGGCTCGATGACGTACGGCACCCAGCGCTCGTCCTTGGTCTGGTCGAAGTACGACAGGTCCTGGCCGGAGTGCTTCGAGTGCGTCGACAGGTCGAAGTCGGTGCGGTTCGCGATGCCCTCGAGCTCGCCCCACTCGGAGCCGCTGAAGCCGAACTTGTACTCGATGTCGACGGTGCGCTTCGAGTAGTGCGAGAGCTTCTCGGCCGGGTGCTCGTAGTGCCGCAGGTTGTCGCGGGAGATGCCGAGGTCGACGTACCAGTCGGTGCGCTGGTCGATCCAGTACTGGTGCCAGGTCTCGTCGGTGCCGGGCTCGACGAAGAACTCCATCTCCATCTGCTCGAACTCGCGGGTCCGGAAGATGAAGTTGCCCGGGGTGATCTCGTTGCGGAACGACTTGCCGATCTGGCCGATGCCGAACGGCGGCTTCTTGCGCGCGGTGGTCAGCACGTTGGCGAAGTTCACGAAGATGCCCTGCGCGGTCTCCGGGCGCAGGTAGTGCAGGCCCGACTCGTCCTCGACCGGGCCGAGGTGGGTCTTCAGCATCATGTTGAAGTCGCGCGGCTCGGTCCACTGGCCGGTGACGCCGCAGTTCGGGCAGGTGATGTCGGCGAGGCCGTTCTCGGGCGCGCGGCCCTTCTTCTCCTCGTACTCCTCGAGCATGTGGTCCTCGCGGAACCGCTTGTGGCAGTGCAGGCACTCGGTGAGCGGGTCGGTGAACACGCCGACGTGGCCCGAGGCCACCCACACCTGGCGGGGCAGGATCACCGCGGAGTCGAGGCCGACGACGTCGTCGCGGCTCTGCACGACGGTCCGCCACCACTGCTTCTTGATGTTCTCCTTGAGCTCGACGCCCAGCGGCCCGTAGTCCCACGCGGAGCGCGAACCGCCGTAGATCTCGCCGCTCTGGAAGACGAAGCCGCGCCGCTTGGCGAGGGAGACGACGGAGTCGAGACGGGACGGTGCTGCCACGGTGAGTGCTCCTGGTGCCGGGGTCCTGCGCGCCTGGGTGGCGCGGGGGTGGGATCGCTGGACAGGCTACCGGGCCGCGGCGTCGCGCCGCCGGTCCCGCCGCGCTCCGGGACGGGCGCGTCGTCCTGCGGTTTTGACACTCGTTCTCAACAGGTC
>CAKUMG010001611.1 GCA_934667465.1 uncultured Actinoplanes sp.
GGACTCCACACCACCGGAACGCCAGCGCGGCCGGAAACTGCCGCCGCGATATCGCGTAACTCAGGTGAGTGGGCTGGGACCGGCTCCGCCGCGGCGGCCGGAGCGGAGCGCTACAGAGGTTGAAAGGTCGACGTCTGTCGGCGTGGTGACGTGATTATTGTCGATGTGTTCGGTAGGCCGGTGGGATGAGGTATCCGGCTGGTGGTGGCATGAACGCGGCAGCCCGGGACCGGCGTGAGAGGGTCCGGGTCCAGGCCGCGGTCATGTTCGAGGAGTCGAAGACGACCGCGGAGATTGCTTCTGAGCTGCGGGTTTCTGCGAAGTCTGTCCGTGAGTGGCGCCGTCGATGGTCGGCTGGCGGGACGGACGCGCTGGCGTCGGCCGGGCCGGGCGGCTCGGACTGCAAACTCTCCAGCGACCAGCAGAAACAGTTCGCGGAGGTGCTTGATGAGGGCCCTCTCGCACACGGCTGGGATGACGCCCGCTGGACCCTCGCCCGGGTCGCCGAGGTGATCGAGCGTCGATTCGGTGTCTCCTACACGCTGCGCGGGGTGTCCTACCTGCTGCATCGTCTCGGATACAGCCAGCAGGTCCCGACCCGGCGGGCGATCGAGCGCGACCCGGAGGCGATCGCGACGTGGCATCGCAGGCGGTGGCCGTCGGTAAGAGGTTAGCGGCGGCCCAGGGCGCCTGGATCTGCTTCCAGGACGAGGCGGGCCAGGTCATGCGACCGCCCGTGGCCAAGACCTGGTCCCGCCGTGGCCGGACACCCGTGGTCGCGGTCTCAGGCAAGGGGGCCGGCCGGGTCTCGATCGCCGGCCTGGCCTGCTTCAAACCGGGGCATCGCGGCCGGCTGATGTGGCGCATCCGCCAGCACCGTGGCCGCAAGAACGAGCGCGGCAGCTTCAGCGAGGACGACTACATCGCCTTCCTCGACCAGGCCCACCAACGACTGCAGGCACCGATCGTGCTGATCTGGGACAACCTCAACACCCACGTCAGCCGCCGCATGCACGCCCTGATCGCCGCCCGGTCCTGGCTGACCGTGATCCGGCTGCCCGCCTACGCACCGGACCTCAACCCGGCCGAAGGCGTCTGGCGATGGATAAAACGCGGCCTGGCCAACATCGCCGCCCGAGGCGTCGACCACCTCGCCAACCTGGTCAAACACCGGCTACGCGCATGCCAGCAACAACCCGATCTCCTCGCCGGATTCCTCGCCAGCACCGGCATGACCCTCGATCCCGTACCGGCATGACCGCGAACCTCAGCCTTTCAACCTCTGTAGTGCTCTACGCCGGCGGGTTCGACGAGTTCGATCAGGACGCCGCCGGCGTCCTTGGGGTGGACGAAGTTGATACGGGAGCCGGCGGTGCCGCGGGTGGGCTCGGGGTAGAGGAGACGCAGGCCGCGGGCGCGGAGCGTGGCGCAGGCGGCGTCGATGTCGGCGACGGTGTAGGCGAGTTGCTGGAGGCCGGGGCCGTTGCGGTCGAGGAACTTCGCGATCGTGGAGTCGGGGCTGAGCGGGGCCAGGAGCTGGAGCCGGCCGCCGTCCGGTGCACCGCGAGCCAGTCCGCCGGCACCCGGCTGTCGGCGTCGGTGCTGGCCAGCCAGACCCGGTCCGCGGGCACCCACGCCC
>CAKUMG010001612.1 GCA_934667465.1 uncultured Actinoplanes sp.
GGTGGGGTTCTCCTGCGCTCCGGTGCCCGGCGTGAGGTCCTCGGGGAGCAGCCGGAACACGCGGTCCGGGTCGAGGACACCGTCGAGGAGCACGGTCCGCGCGGCCGGCACGATCTCCGCCGCGGTCAGCTCACCGCGCTCGCGCAGGCCGGTGAGCAGCTCATATGCCGCCGAGACCGCGTCGTCGCCGGGAAGCTCGATCAGGATGGCCGACGGTCCGGCCCGGCGCACATGCATCACGTTGCCCCATTCGTCGGTTTACACCATCTTCATATTGAGGAATTGCTCAATCGTTCTACGATTTCCTACAGTGTGGCATACGGCACAACGCCTCCGCGATCCGTAGGAGCCCGTCATGACGACGACCCGCAATCCGAAGGAAGCCCGACGCGTCATCATCGCCAGCCTGGTCGGCACCTCGCTGGAGTGGTACGACTTCTTCCTCTACGCCTCCGCCGCCGCCCTCGTCTTCGGCGAACTGTTCTTCCCCACGTTCGAGCCGCTCACCGGCACGCTGCTGGCCTTCACGACGTACGCGGTGGGCTTCGTCGCCCGGCCGCTCGGCGGCATCGTCTTCGGCCACTTCGGCGATCGGTACGGCCGGAAGGGGGTGCTGGTGGTCACGCTCATCCTGATGGGCGGCGCCACGTTTCTCATCGGGCTGCTGCCGACCTACGCCACCATCGGCGTCGCCGCGCCGGTCCTCCTCGTGTCCATGCGATTCCTGCAGGGCCTCGGCCTCGGCGGCGAGTGGGGCGGCGCGGTCGTGATGTCGCTCGAGCACGGCGCCCCGGCCCGGCGCGGCCTCTCCGCATCCTGGCCGCAGGTCGGCGTGCCGGCCGGCAACCTGCTCGCGTCCGGCGTGCTCTGGGTGCTGTCCGCGACGCTGTCCGATGCCGCGTTCCTCGGCTGGGGCTGGCGCATCCCGTTCCTGCTGTCCGGCCTGCTGGTGCTGGTCGGCCTGTGGATCCGGGTGTCGGTCAGCGAGTCACCCGCGTTCACCGCGGTCGAGGCGCACGGTGCGAAGGCGCGACTGCCGCTGGTCGAGGTGCTGCGCCGGCACCCGCGCGGCCTGCTCGTCGCGATGGCCGCCCGGATCGGCACCGACGTCGCGTTCTACACCTTCAGTCTGTACGTGCTCACCTACGTCACCGGCACGGTCGGCCTGCCGCGCACGGTCGCGCTGACCGGCGTCCTGGTCGCATCCGGCCTGCAACTGCTGCTCATCCCGCTGGCCGGCGCGCTCTCCGACCGCTACGGCCGCCGCCCGGTCTACGCCGTCGGCGCGATCGCCGCCGCGGTCTGGGCGTTCGCGTTCTTCCCGCTGCTCGACACCGGAAACACGCTGGTCATCGTGCTGACCGTGGTGGTCGCGCTGGCCGCCCACGCCATCATGTACGGCCCGCAGGCCGCGTTCGTCGCCGAGCTCTTCTCCACCCGGCTGCGCTACTCCGGCGCCTCCATGGGCTACCAGATCGCCGGCATCTTCGGCGGCGCGCTCGCCCCGATCATCGCCATCCAGCTGGTCCGCTCCACCGGCAGCGCCTTCGCCGTCTCCCTCTACGTCGCCGCCGCCCTGCTCCTCACGCTCGTCGCGCTCGCCTTCGCCCCCGAAACCTCCCGCCTCCCCTCCCTCGAC
>CAKUMG010001613.1 GCA_934667465.1 uncultured Actinoplanes sp.
CACCGTGTCCGGCAGGCCGGCGAGCAGCAGGGCCATGCGGGCGACGTTGCGGTTGTCCTCGCCCGCCTGGTTGGCGCAGCCGAGGAAGACCTCGTCCACGGCCTCGGCGAGCCCGGGCTCGCCTGCCGGGGCCTCCGCCCGCAGCACCATCCGGTCCTCGCGGCCCAGCCCCCGCGCCAGCACCGCGCCGGCGTAGACCGCCAGCATCACCACCACGGCGAGCACCAGGAACGGCAGGCCGGCGGGCAGCACGGCGGCCAGGACCAGCCCCGCGCCGGCGCGCCTGCATCGGGCATGTCGTGGCCGTCCTGGGCGTCTCCGAGCGCCGCGCCCGGTGCGCCGGACGACGGTCTGACCCCGCTGTTCGCGGCGCCCGAACTGGACGACTGAGCCTCAGCCGCTGCAGGGGCGCAGGCAGACGGCGACCAGCGCGACGTCGTCCTCCGCGCCGTCGGGGACGAGCCCGGCGAGGACGCCGTCGCAGACCTCCTCGACCGGTGCGCCGCGCAGCGCGCCGAGCGCGACAAGCAGTACGCCGCGATGCAGACCGGCGACGAGCGGTACATGCCGGCCAAGGACAAGGGCCCGGTGCGCCGGTACATCCGGCAGTACGTCGACGCCCGGTGGAGCCTCGGCGAGCTGTTCCTGCCCGTCGCGATCGTCATGCTGCTGCTCAACATGCTGCTGACCTCGGTCAGCCCGGAGCTCGCGTTCCTGGGCCTGGTCGTGCTCTACCTGTTCATCATCGCGATGGTCGTCGACGTCGTCATCATGTGGCGCCGGCTGCGCAAGCGGCTCGCGGCGAAGTTCGGCGACGCCGGCCAGCAGCGCGGCCTGATGATGTACGCGGTCACCCGCGTGTTCCAGATCCGCCGCGCCCGCCTGCCGAAGCCGCAGGTCAAGCACGGCGACTACCCCGAGTGAGCCGGGTCCCCTAGACCGTCCTAGGGTGGTGGCATGGTCAACTACCGCCACCTGGGCCGCTCCGGCCTCAAGATCTCCGAGATCACCTACGGCAACTGGCTGACGCACGGCTCGCAGGTCGAGAACGACGCAGCCCTCGCCTGCGTCCGCGCCGCGCTCGACGTCGGCATCAGCTCCTTCGACACCGCGGACGTCTACGCGAACACGGTCGCCGAGGAGGTGCTCGGCGAGGCCCTCAAGGGCGAGCGCCGGCAGTCGCTGGAGATCTTCACGAAGGTCTACTGGCCGACCGGCCCCAAGGGCCCGAACGACACCGGCCTGTCCCGCAAGCACATCATGGAGTCGATCGACGGCTCCCTGCAGCGCCTCCAGACCGACTACGTCGACCTGTACCAGGCGCACCGCTACGACCACGCGACGCCGCTCGAGGAGACGATGCAGGCGTTCGCCGACGTCGTCCGCTCCGGCAAGGCGCTGTACATCGGCGTCTCCGAGTGGACCGCCGACCAGATCCGCGCCGGCCACGCGCTGGCGAAGGACCTGGGCTTCCAGCTGATCTCGAACCAGCCGCAGTACTCGGCGCTGTGGCGGGTCATCGAGGGCGAGGTCGTCCCCGCCTCCGAGGAGCTCGGCGTCTCGCAGATCGTCTGGTCCCCCGTGGCGCAGGGCGTGCTCACCGGCAAGTACAAGCCGGGCGCCCCGCTGCCCGAGGG
>CAKUMG010001614.1 GCA_934667465.1 uncultured Actinoplanes sp.
GTGCCGCGCTGGGCAGCCGCGCCCGCGCCCGCCGCCTGCCACGCACCCTCGACCCCGACGCCGCGGGACGCCCCCGTCCGCGAGCTCCGGCCCCGGGCCCGGCGGTCGCGCTGCCCTGACCCGCCGGCCGCCTGTCGTGTCCTGACGAGAACCCGGACCGCAGGGGTATGCCCATGTCCATCCTGTCCGTGCCGAGTGCCGCCCTCGACGGCCTCGCCATCCTCCTGACCCCGAGTGCCGGCGCGTTCGCCGCCGCCCTCGCCATCGTCGTGTTCACCATGGCCGTCCGCCTCGCGATCAGCCCGCTCAGCCGGCTGCAGGCCCGTTCCGCCCGGCGCGGCGCCGCCCTCGCCCCCGAGCTGTCGAAACTGCGCGAGAGGTACGGCGACGATCCGCTGCGCCTGGCGACGGAGACGCTCGCGGTGCAGCGGGCCCACGGCGTCAGCCCGTTCGCGAGCCTGTTGCCCGCGCTGGCACAGGCCCCGTTCTTCATGCTCATGTTCCATCTCGTGCAGCCCGGGGCGGGTGCGCCGACCGGCGTCCTGGCCGGGCATCTCTTCGGTGTCCCGCTGACCGCGCACCTCGGCGCCGGCCCGGCCGTCTTCGCGGTCCTGATCGCGCTGTCTTTGGCGCTGGCGTGGTGGTCCGCGCGGCGGATGCGCCACGCGACGCCCGCCGCCGCCCGGTGGCTGAGCTACCTGCCCTATCTGGGCGTGGCGGCGGTGGCCTGGCTGCCCCTGGCGGGCGGCGTCTACCTGGTGACCTCCACCGCCTGGACGGCGCTCGAACAGCTCGTCTTCCGGCGCTGAGGACATCGAGGCAACTAAATGTTGACACGATCTCGAAACAGCCCCGAAACTCTTGGAGAGCGCTCTCACAGCAGCATCGACCCAGGAGTCGTGCCCATGAGAAGACCCGCCTTCGCCATCGCAGCCGGCATCGCCGTGCTCGTGGCCCCCGTAGTCCTCGCCGCGAACGCCGACGCCTCCCTGCCTCCGCCGCCCTCGGGCTGGACGCAGGTGTGGGCCGACGACTTCACCGGCGCCGCCGGCACCTTGCCCAGCTCCGCCAACTGGATCATCGACACCGGGACCAGCTATCCCGGCGGGCCCGCACAGTGGGGCACCGGCGAGATCCAGACCTACACGGACAGCACCGCGAACCTGAGCCACGACGGCTCCGGCAACCTGCGCATCACCCCGATCCGCAGCGGCTCCGGGCAGTGGACGTCGGCCCGGATCGAGACCCGGCGCACCGACTTCAAGGCGCCCTCCGGCGGGGTGCTGCGGATCGAGGGCCGGATCCAGATGCCGAACGTCACGGGCGCGGCGGCCTCCGGCTACTGGCCCGCGTTCTGGGCCCTCGGCGCGCCGTACCGGGGCAACTACCAGAACTGGCCCGGCATCGGCGAGTTCGACGTGATGGAGAACGTCAACGGGATCAATTCCGTGTGGGGCGTGCTGCACTGCGGGGTCGCGCCCGGCGGGCCGTGCAACGAGTCGAACGGCCTCGGCGCGAGCCGCGCGTGCCCGGGCTCCACCTGCCAGTCGGCCTTCCACACGTACGCGTTCGAATGGGACCGCAGTGTCAGCCCGCAACAACTGCGCTGGTACGTCGACGGGCAGCAGTTCCACAC
>CAKUMG010001615.1 GCA_934667465.1 uncultured Actinoplanes sp.
GCGCAGACACCGATGATCGAGGCTCGCGGGCTGGTCAAACGCTTCGGCGACTTCGTCGCGGTGGACGGCATCGACGTCACGGTGCAGCCCGGCGAGGCGTTCGGCTTCCTCGGGCCGAACGGCGCCGGCAAGAGCTCCACCATGCGCATGATCGGGTGTGTGTCCCCGCCGACCGGCGGCGTGCTGCGCATCCTCGGGCTGGATCCGGTGCGGCAGGGACCCCAGATCCGTGCCCGGCTCGGCGTCTGCCCGCAGCTGGACAACCTCGCTCCCGACCTCACCGTGCTGCAGAACCTGACCACCTACGCGCGCTACTTCGGCATCCCGCGCCGCGAGGCGCGCCGGCGGGCCACCGAGCTGCTCGAGTTCGTGCAGCTCACCGAGCGCGCCGGCGCCGAGGTCGAGCCGCTCTCCGGCGGCATGAAACGGCGCCTCACCATCGCCCGCGCGCTGATCAACGAGCCGGATCTGGTGCTGCTCGACGAGCCCACCACCGGCCTCGACCCGCAGGCCCGTCACCTGGTCTGGGAGCGGCTGTTCCGGCTGAAGCAGCGCGGCGTCACGCTCGTGCTCACCACGCACTACATGGACGAGGCCGAGCAGCTCTGCGACCGGCTGGTGGTGATGGACGCCGGCAAGATCGTGGCCGAGGGCTCGCCGCGCGCGCTGATCGAGCGATACTCCACCCGCGAGGTCGTCGAGCTGCGCTTTCCGGCCGAGTCGCAGACCGGCTTCGCGGCGAAGCTGGACGGCATCGGCGAGCGCGTCGAGGAGCTGCCCGACCGCATCCTGCTCTACGCGACGGACGGGGACGCGGCGGTCGCCGAGGTCACCGCGCGCGGGCTGACCCCGTCCGGCGTGCTGGTCCGGCGCAGCTCGCTGGAGGACGTGTTCCTGCACCTCACCGGCCGGACGTTGGTGGACTGATGCTGGCCGCGCTCGAGTTCCACCTGGTCGACTTCTCGCGCAACTGGCGCGGCTCCGTCTTCGGCTCGTTCGTGGTCCCGCTGCTCACCATGATCGGGTTCGGTCTCGGCGTCGGCGGCTACGTGCAGGGCGGCGTCGACGGCGTCAGCTACCTCCAGTTCCTGGTGCCCGGGCTGCTCGCCTCGACCGCGCTGCAGACCGCGCTCAGCGAGTCCACCTGGCCGGTGATGGCCAGCATGGAGTGGGTCAAGGTCTACCCGGCGCAGGCGGCCACGCCGCTGCGGCCGGTCGACATCGTCGGCGGGCACCTGCTCTTCACGCTGCTCCGGGTGGCCGCCGGCGTCGCCGCGTTCCTCCTGGTGGGCATCTTCTTCGGCGCGCTGCCCTCGGCGTGGGCGGTGGCCTGCCTGCCGATCGCGGTGCTGCTGGCGCTCGCGGTGGCCGCGCCCGTCTTCGCGTACAGCGTCTCCGTGCCCACCGAGGTCTACCTCAGCCTGCTGATGCGGTTCGCGATCCTTCCGATCTCGCTCTTCTCCGGCGTGTTCTTTCCGGTCGAGAGCCTGCCCACGGTGCTGCGCTGGGTCGCCTACGCCACGCCGCTCTGGCACGCGGTCGACCTGTGCCGCGCCGCCACGCTCGGCCGCGCGCCGGACTGGTCCCTCACCGGCCACCTGCTCTACCTCGCGCTCTGGGCCGCGGCCGGTCTGCT
>CAKUMG010001616.1 GCA_934667465.1 uncultured Actinoplanes sp.
ATATGTGGGCTATGTGGGTTTCATGAGGGTGGGATGAGGCCACTGCGGCGGGCGCGGCGCAGGATGAGGCGCCACATGACCAGGGCGAAGATCAGGGCGGCCAGCAGGGTGAGGCCGGTGACCATGCCGCGGGGAAAGACGCGGCCGAGCTGGCTCAGGAGGATGGCGCTGCAGAGGAGCGCACCGGTGGAGGTGAGCAGAAAGGACGGGCCGAAGCCGTGCTTCGTCATCGACGTGGCGGCCGTCCAGCCGAGGAAGTGGCGGCCGGCCACGACGATGAGGGCGACCAGCGCCACCGGCATGGCGAGGATGAGGCCGCAGGCCAGGATCCACGTCTGTTCGTCCGGCACGAGCGGGACGCCCGAGCCGGTGACCACGTCGAAGACCATCGCGGGTACGAAGAGGATGCCGCACATCCAGCTCAGCCCCGCGACGACGCCGAGCCGCGTGCCGAGACCGACCACCTCGGTGCCTTTCGTGCCGGACGCTCGTCGGCGGCCACGGTGCACGGCGTCCGGGCCGCCCGGTGGAGCCGGTGACACGAACGTCGCGCCCGTCACCGCGAGCAGCGAGAAGCCGAAGAGCACGAACGTCAGGAACGCGGGGTACGCGGCGGCGGGATCGTCGCCGCCGGAGCCGGGGTCCCAGTCCGGCGTGTAGGTGGCGACCGGGACCGACAGCAGCGCGATGATCAGGTGGTAGCCGAGCACGACGGCCAGGCCGAGCAGGCCGGGACCGAGCGGTGCGCGCCGCAGCATCGCGATCGGCGTCTGCTCCAGCGCGTCCGCGAGCGGATTGACGTAGAACGCGGCCACCGCACCGGCCACGATCCCGGCGATCGACGCGGCCAGCCGCAACGCGCCGACGGGCAGCGCCCCCCGATGGTCCGCCGGTGTCACCGCGACGTCCGGCGGTGTAGCCGCGACGGCGGGCGGTCGATCTCCCATCGCATCCGGCGCGAATCGCCGGACGAGCGGAGCTGGGCGTTCTCCGGGTGCGCTCACGGTGATCAAGGGTAGCGATCGGTCGCCGAGATCACTCGTGGCATCGGCGCACGCTGGGTAAGGAGAACGGATACCGGAGCGGCGAGAGGGAGCGGATGTCTGAGATCGGGGCGGCGGAGCCGTGGGCGGTACGCGAGACGGGCGTGCCGGACGACGACGAGCTGCGCCAGCGGGAGTCCGTGTTCGCGCTGGCCAACGGCCACATCGGGCTGCGCGGCAACCTGGACGAGCCGGAGATCTGCGGCATGCCGGGCACCTACCTGAACTCGCTGTTCGAGGAACGGGACCTGAGCTATCCCGAGGAGGGGTACGCGTTCCCGAAGCGCACCGAGACGATCGTGGACGCGCCGAACGCGAAGCCGATCACGCTGACCGTCGGCGGTGAGCGCTTCGACGTCCGGACCGGCACGGTCACCCGGCACGAGCGGGTCCTCGACCTGCGGCGCGGCACCCTGGTCCGGGAGGTCGAGTGGATCTCGCCGAACGGCGTGCACCTGAGCCTGCGCACCGAGCGGCTGGTCTCGTTCACCCGGCCGTCGATCGCGGCGATCCGGTACACGGCCCGGGCCGACGCGCCGCTGCGGGCCGAGTCGGACGTGCGGGTCAACGAGGAGCCGCCGGAGCAGCGGGAC
>CAKUMG010001617.1 GCA_934667465.1 uncultured Actinoplanes sp.
CCCTGCGCGACGCCGTGTTGCCGGTCGCGGCCTGCAGGGAGATCCGCTCGTACGCCATCTCGCGCAGCGCCCACTCCGCCGCCGCCCGCGACGCCTCCGGGGCGTACCCGTGCCCGCGCGCCCAGGGCGCGATCCAGTAGCCGACGCCGGGGCCGAGCATGCCCCTGGTGAAGTGCAGCCCCGCGGAGCCGACGAATCGACCGTCGGCCTCCACGGCGGTCAGTAGTCCCCGGCCCTCGGCGCGTCCCGACACCGTGGTCTCCGTGACGAACGCCAGCGCATCGGCCTCGGTGTAGGGCACCGGCACCGTCGTCCAGCGCTGGATGTCGGCGTCCTGGCAGGCACGGTGGACGGCGTCGGCGTCGTCGGGCAGGTACGGGCGCAGCACGAGGCGTTCGGTGCGCACGACCTCGGTGGGGAGGTCGATCAGCGAGAGGTCCACCCGGTCATCCTCAGGCGTTGCCCAGCACCCGGTCGACCGATATCTCGATGACCACCCGCGCCGGGTTCTCCCGCGGCTGGCGGTAGCGCTGCGCGTACCGCTGCACGGCGTCGGCCACCGACGCCTCGTCGTCCCGCACCACCGCCGTCCCCTCGAGGGTCAGCCACCGGGCGCCGTCGACCTGGCAGACGGCCACCCGGGCCTGCCCGTCGCGGACGTGCCGGGCCTTCGCCGAGCCGCCGGAGGTGATCACCCGGGCGGTGGTGGTGGCCGGGTCGAAGGTGACCCCGACGGGGACGACGTGCGGGCTGCCGTCGGCACGCAGCGTGGTCAGCGTCGCCAGGTGCCGCTCGCTGAGGAACTCGAGCGTGGCCGGGGCGAGGTCTGCGGGGTTCCTGGACACCCGCGCGAGGTTAGAGGAACAGGCGGGGCGTCCCGGACCGCGGAGGACCGCGTTCCCAGGTGGGCCGCCTACGCTGGGGTCGTGGTCTTCCAGAA
Source organism: uncultured Actinoplanes sp. (assembly GCA_934667465.1). Taxonomy (GTDB): domain Bacteria; phylum Actinomycetota; class Actinomycetes; order Mycobacteriales; family Micromonosporaceae; genus Actinoplanes. The sequence continues at coordinate 941 of CAKUMG010001617.1, forward strand.
ACTTCTCCGCGCCGGCGAGGGCAAGCAGGTCCGACGACTCACCAAGATCGCGGACGCGGTCGAGTCCCTGGCCGACGACTACACCGATCTCAGCGACGCCGAGCTGCGCGCGAAGACCGACGAGTTCAAGGAGCGGTACGCCGACGGGGAGTCCCTCGACGCGCTGCTGCCCGAGGCGTTCGCCGTCGTCCGCGAGGCGGCCACCCGCACGCTCGGGCAGCGGCACTTCCACGTGCAGCTCATGGGTGGTGCGGCGCTGCACCTCGGCAACATCTCCGAGATGAAGACCGGTGAGGGCAAGACCCTCACCGGCGTGCTGGCGGCCTACCTCAACGCCCTGGCCGGCGACGGCGTGCACATCATCACCGTCAACGACTACCTGGCCGCCCGTGACGCGGAGTCCATGGGCCGGGTGCACCGCTTCCTCGGCCTGAGCGTCGGCACGATCCTCTCCGGCCAGGCGCCGGCGACCCGGCGCGAGCAGTACGCCTGCGACATCACCTACGGCACGAACAACGAGTTCGGCTTCGACTACCTGCGCGACAACATGGCCTGGAGCAAGGCCGACCTGGTGCAGCGCGGGCACCACTTCGCCGTCGTCGACGAGGTCGACTCGATCCTCATCGACGAGGCCCGCACCCCGCTGATCATCAGCGGCCCGGCCGGCGACCCGGCCATGCACCGCTGGTACAC
>CAKUMG010001618.1 GCA_934667465.1 uncultured Actinoplanes sp.
GCACGAGGTGGTGGCCGGACGGCCGATCGACAAGGCCGTGCTGACCGAGCTGATCCACGAGTTCGACGTCAGCTACCGTGCGCTGCTCTACCGTCTCGCGGACCGCGGCGTGGGTCTCCTGACCACCGCCGAGCGCGATGGGTGGCTCGAATGCAGCGCCACGAGTGTCCTGCGCGCCGGCGGTGACCTCGACCCGCGCCGCTGGACCACCGCCGACGAGCGCAAGCGCATCCCGCCCCGGCTGTGGGCCGCCGCGCAACACGGCTACCGCACCGGCCGGGTGGGGCTGGGCGTGCTGAGCGCGCTGCTCGACGAGGACGCCGACGATCTCTACCTGCGGCTCACCGAGGCCGAGATCCTCCCGCCCGCGGTCCAGGACGACCTGGCGGACCTGTGATCCCGGCCCGCGGCGGATGGGCAGAGGCGGTCCGGACCGAGCTGACCCGCCAGCGCACCCGCAAGCCACCGCATCCGCAGGCCGGCCGGGCGTGCAACTGGGCGATCACGTGGCTCGGCGCGCCCTTCGCGATCGTCGATGAGGCCGACCAGATCGCGGTCGCGCGGCTCCAGGCGTCCATCGCCGTGGGCAGCGACGACGACAGCCTCGACCACCTGGGTGAGGCGGCCAGCATCCACCTGCTGCGTCGGTCGGGCGGTGGCAGGCTCATCGGCGATGACCACGGCGCCAGGGCGGTGTGCCGCGCGCACGCGGTGAGGGCGTCCTCCACTGTCGGCGTCCTGGGTGAACTGCTCGCGCGTGCCGTCGTCCGAGCCGGCGCGGCCGATGCCTACCTCGACGTGCTGCGTGCGCGGGGACGCATGCGTGCACCGATCACGTCGATCGATCTGCTCGCGGGCGAGCTCGGGTCCTGGGCCTGACCTTGCCGCCACCAGCGCCGCGCGCACGCTGCCTTGACGCACCCTGAACGAAAGCCCGGAAGCCGCGTAGGATCCCCGCATGACCTCGACGCCGCCGTAGGAACCGTGTCGTTTCCCGGTTCCCAGTCGCTTCGTCCGAGGAGTTTCGCTTCATGTCCCGCGCTGTCGGCGCGGGAAGCTACCGTGCTGTGCTGTCACTGCCGTTCGCGTTGCGCACCTTCGTGCCCGCGATCGGCGGACGGCCGGCCTACGGTCTCTTCCCGCTCGCCTCACTTTTCACCGTCCAGCAAGCCACCGGCTCGTACGCCACCGCGGGTCTCGCGGCGGCCGGGTTCGGACTGGCGTCGCTTGCGATGCCCGCCAAGGCCCGGCTCGCCGACCGGTACGGGCAACGGGCCGTGCTGCCACCGCAGGCGCTGGTGTGCGCCGCCGCCCTGGGCGCGGCGACCGTGGTCGGCAGCCCGGCCCTGCTGGTCACCCTGATCACCGTGGCCGGGCTGGCCGCGCCGCCGCTCGGGCCGGCGATGCGGGCCGGCTGGCGGCGGCTCACCGCCGGGACCGGGCTCAAACCGCGGGCGTACGGGCTGGATGCCGTGACCGAGGAGGCGCTGTACCTGGCCGGGCCGCTCATGGCGGGGCTGCTCGTGGCGGTCGGGCCGGCGCGCTGGGCGCTGCTGCTGACCGCCGGGCTGCTCGTCGTCGGCACGCTCGGCATGGTCGCCACGCCGCTGGGCACCGTGCGGGAGGGGC
>CAKUMG010001619.1 GCA_934667465.1 uncultured Actinoplanes sp.
CCCCAGGTCCGGACCGAACGGGCCGCCCCGTCCGTGCCCCGGGCCGCCGTGCCCGATGCCGGCCTCGTCCAGCGTCGTCGCCACCTCGTCGGCCTGGTCCTGCGTGATCGACCCGTCCGACACCAGGCCCGAGAGGGCCTCGGTGATCCGGTCGACCGCGGAGCCGGGGCCCCCGTCGGTGTCGGCGAACGCAGGCACGGCGACCGCCAGCCCGCCCAGCGACAGCACGCCGGCGGTCGTGGCGATGATCAGCTTCTTGCGCATCGGAGCTCCCGTCCCAGCCGGTCCCTCCGGCTGAGCGCCAGCGTGCGGACCGTTCCTGCGCCGGACCTGCCGCGATGCCGTGCAGTGGCTGGGAACCGACGCGGCCGGGACTCAGGCGGGCGCCACCTCGTAGGTGTGGCCGGCCGCGCGGAGCCGCTCCACGAGCACCTCCCCCAGCGCCGTGGCCGGGGTGAGCGAGCCGGAGCGGTCGGGCAGCCGGTCGCCGTCCAGGGCCAGCGCGAGCGCCGACTCCCCCAGCATCACCGCGGTGGCGGCGTAGCCGGGGTCGCCCTTCCCGGCCGCGACCGCGGTGTAGCGGCGGCCGCTCTCGGTCGAGGCCTCGACGTCCATGCGGAACCAGCCCGCGCGGCGCACCTCCTCGCTCGGCCCGGTTCCCGGCGCCGGCAGCACGCGGTCCATCAGCGACCGGGTCGGGCCGAAGCTCATCGCGGTCATGGCGCCGAGCAGGCCACCGGTGACGCCGGCGGCGGAGAGCGCGCCCACCGGGCCCCGGCCGACCGCCATGACCTCGCCGTAGCTGAACCCGCGCCCGTAGGCCCAGTCCTGCAGGGCGTTGCTCCGCCGCACGATGCGGGTGTTGAACGAGGCCATCACGAACGGCGCCGACCAGCGCCCGTCCGGCAGCCGCGCGGGCAGGCCGGCGTCCTTGGGCTGCTGCGTCTTCGGTTCGGCGGCCCGGTCCGGGCTCAGCGCGAACGGGTGCCCGGCCACCTTGCGCAGCGAAGGATCGGCGTCCAGCGCCTCCATCTGCGCGCGCATGGAGTCGATCGTCCCGCCGCTGAACCCGCCCTTGAGGCTGGCCGCCAGCGTGACCTCCAGCAGTCCGCCGGCCCCGTCGGCCGCGGCCCGGGCGGCCAGCAGCATCGCGCTGAGGTCCGACGGGATCGAGTCGTACCCGCAGGCGTGCACGATCTTCGCCCCGGTGCCGCGCGCGACGGCGTCCACCCGGTCGATGGCGTCCCGCACGAAGAGCACCTCGCCGGTGAGGTCGGCGTAGTGCGTGCCGGCCGCGGCGCAGGCCTCGACCAGCGGCATGCCGTACCGCGCGTACGGGCCGACGGTGGTGACGACGACGCGGGTGCCGGCGGCCAGTGCGGCCATCGACGCCGGGTCGGAGGCGTCGGCCTCGATCAGCGGCCAGTCGGCAGCAGCCGACGGCAGCGCGGCCCGGGCCTGCTCCAGCCGGGCAGGCGACCGCCCGGCGAGGGCGATGCGGGTGCCCGCGGGGGCGTGCTCGGCGAGATAGGCGGCGAGCAGCTTCCCGACGAAGCCGGTCGCCCCGAAGACGACGAGGTCGGAGTCGCGTGCGCTGGCGGTCATGCGCCCATGCTTACCGGGCGGGAC
>CAKUMG010001620.1 GCA_934667465.1 uncultured Actinoplanes sp.
CGCCGGGCCCGCCGTACGAGCAGGGCCACGCCCGTCAGCGCGCACCCCGTCCAGCCGGCCATCCCGGCCGCGGCGACGTAGGCGACCAGCTTGACGTTCGCCGGGTCGTAGCCGAGGAACCGGACCCGGTCCTCGCCGTCGCGGATCGCCACGAGCAGCTGCCCGTAGCGGCTGCGCACCAGCTGCCGTACGGCGAGGAAGGCCAGCCCCAGCACCACCGCGACGATCAGGTAGAGGATCCGCCGGTCGGCGTCGGTGTAGAGGTCGAGCCCGAAGAAGTACTGGAAGTTCGTCAGGCCGTTGGTGCCGCCGGTGAGGCCCTGCTGGCCGACGAGCAGGATGACGAACGCGGCCGCGAGCGCCTGGGAGAGCACCGCGAAGTACGCGCCGCGGACCCGCTGCCGGAAGACGAGCAGCCCGAGCAGCGTCGCCACCGTCACGGGCAGCACGACGACCATGGCCAGCGCGAAGACGGGGTTGGCGAACGGCTTCCACAGCAGCGGCAGCTCCTCGACGCCGCTCCACGACATGAAGTCCGGCAGCCCGCCCTCGCGCAGCTTGAGGTGCATGCCCATGGCGTAGCCGCCGAGCCCGAAGAACACGCCCTGTCCGAGAGTGAGCATCCCGCCGCGCCCCCACGCGAGCGCGATGCCGACCGCGACGATGGCGTAGCAGAGGTACTTCGCCATCAGGTCGAGCCGGAACGGCGACAGGAACAGCGGTGCCGCGAGCAGCGCGGCGGCCACGGCCACGAAGATCAACCGGTGCCTCATGTCAGGGCCCGCGATCGCAGCACGAACAGCCCCTGCGGCCGGACCTGCAGGAACGCGATGAGGACCGCGAACACGACGACCTTGGCGAAGCTGGCGCCGTTGGCGGTCCAGAACTCGACGAAGCTGTTCAGCACGCCCAGCGTGAACGCGGCGATCACCGCACCGCGCAGCTGGCCGAGCCCGCCGGCCACCACGATCAGGAACGCGTCCACGATGTAGTAGGTGCCGAGCGACGGCCCGACCGGCCCGATCAGCGTCAGCGCCACCCCGGCCACGCCGGCCAGCCCGGAGCCGATGAGGCTGCGCGGCTCATCATGGATGCTCACGTGAAGGATCGGTCGGTCTCCTCCTGCCTGCTCAAGGTGGAGATGGCGCGGGCGGTGCATCGCGAGCACGGCCTGGGTGTAGCCGACCCGCTGGGCTCATAGCACCTGATAGACCTCCTCGAAGGGCAGGCGCGGGTTGCGCTCCTGGTAGGCGTCCGGCCCCGGGTGACCGACGTTGATGACCAGCAGCACCTCCACGTCCTGACCGGCGAAGAACTCGGTCGCCAACGCCTCGGCGTCGTCTCCGTTCATGGGGCCGGCTGCCAGCCCGACGGCGCGAATCGCCTGAATGACGTAGGCCGTCTGGATCAGCGCTGAGGCGCGTGCCCAACGCGCCCGCATCTCCGCCTCGCCCTCCTCCAGCAGTTGCTGGTAGCGCTCGGCGCGAGGGTGCAGCCGCGGCAAGGACTCGGCGAAGGAGCGGTCGGCTGCGCAGACGAGTGTGAGAGGCGCCCCCGCGGCCTGCTCGCGATTGCCGCGAGGAAGACAGGGCAGTAACCGCTCCCGGGCGGCGGGGGACTGCACGGCCG
>CAKUMG010001621.1 GCA_934667465.1 uncultured Actinoplanes sp.
CAGGCCGGTGATCTCGCTGCCCAGCGGCGCGTTGCTCACCCGGCCGCGCGCCGGCTTGAGGCCCACCAGCCCGTTGACCGAGGCCGGGATGCGGATCGAGCCGCCGCCGTCGCTGCCCTGCGCGAACGGCACGAAGCCCGCGGCGACCGCGACCGCCGCTCCCCCGCTCGACCCGCCGGCCAGCAGGCGCGGGTCCCACGGGCAGCGGGCCGGGCCGACGAGGTCGTTGTCGGTGTAGCCGGGCAGCCCGAACTCCGGGGTGTTCGTCTTGCCGAAGACGACGACACCGGCGTCCAGCCACCGCTGCACGACCGTGCTGGTCCGCTCGGCGGCGCGGCCGGCCAGCGCGCGGCAGCCGTCGGAGGTGGGGGTGCCGGCCAGGTCCTGGTGCAGGTCCTTGAGCAGGAAGGGCACGCCGGCGAAGGGACCCGACAGCGGCTCGGTGACGCGCGCGTCGGCGTGCTCGTCGAGCCAGGTGCAGATGGCGTTGATCTCCGGGTTCACCTCGTGGGCCCGCGCCCGGGCGGCGTCCAGCAGCTCGGCGGCGGTCACCTCACCCTTCGCGACCAGCTCGCCGAGGGCGAGGCCGTCGTGCTGCAGGTACTCGTGCTGGTCCACCGGTGGTCTCCTCGTCGCCGTCGCTGCCGTGGGACATCATGGCCCCGTGATCACGATCGGGGGAGTGCCCGGAACCGGCGCCTCCCGGGTCTCGTTGCGCTGATCATGACCTCCGACGGTGTGCCGCGGCCGGTCACGGTCGCTCGGGACGGCGCGTGGGCGGAGTGGGCGCCGAGCGGCCGGATCGCCGTCCCGTTCATCGTGCTGCTGGTCCTGGGCGCGAACCTGGTCGGCGTCGGCACCGTCGTGCTGCTCCTGGTCGGTGTCGACGACGGCAGCAGCGACGCCGGTCGGGCCGACGTGCTCTGGACCGCGGTCGGCTACCTCGTCCTGGCCCTGCCGCTGGCCGTGGTCGCCGGACTGCGCCGCCAGCGGGTCACCAACCGCTGGCTCATGGACCGGCGGGAGCCCACCCGCGCCGAGGCCGTGCACGCCCTGCGGCTGCCCGTCGACACCGCGCTCATCGCGGCGACGGTCTGGTTCGTGGCGGCGCTCCTCACCGGGGTGCTCTCGGCCGTCGTCTTCCCCGAACCGCTGGTCGGGCTGCGCGTCGGGGTCGCGGTCACCCTCGGCGGGATCGCCACCGCCGGCGTTACCTACCTGCTCACCGCCCGGGCGGCCCGCGGCGTCACCGCCCGCGCGCTGGCCGCGCACCCGCCGACCGGGGCGCTCACCCTCGGCGTCCGGCCCCGCCTGCTGCTCACGTGGGGGCTGTCGAGCGGGGTGCCCATGGCCGGCGTCGTCCTGCTCTTCCTGGACCCGAGCAACCCCGGCGGCCCCGGCGAGCTCGCCGTGGTCTTCCTCGTGGTCGTCGCGCTGCTCGTCGGCGGGCTCGGCACGCTGCTGACCGCCCGCGCCGTCGGTCAGCCGCTGCGCGACCTCCGCCGTGCGGTGCAGCAGGTGGGCACCGGCGACTACGACGTCGACGTGCTGGTGGACGACGCCGGCGAGATCGGGCTGCTGCAGGAGGGCGTCAACACGATGGTCGCGGGCCTGGCGGAGCGGGAGC
>CAKUMG010001622.1 GCA_934667465.1 uncultured Actinoplanes sp.
GCCGTCGGCGGACACCGCGAGGCCGGACGGCTGGGCCATCCAGACGTCCGGGAGCGGGCCGTCGCGCAGCGCCTCGACCGTGGTACCGGCGTAGACGCCGGCGGTGCGCTTGATCGGATCGAACCACCAGAGCTGGTGGATGCCGGCCATCGCGATGATGACCTTCTCGTCGAACCAGGCCACGTCCCAGGGGGAGGACAGGTCGACGGCGAGCGCGTCGTGGGCGTGGTCGTCGGGCGCGGACCGCCACTGGCGGCCACTGCCGGCGATCGTGGTGACCGTGCCGTCCGACAATTTCACGCCGCGGAGCAGGTGGTTGACCGTGTCCGCGACGACCACGTCGTAGCCGGCGATCTCGGCGGTGTGCGGCGGGAGCAGGCAGAGACCCTGCGGCTCGGAGAACGACGGCGCCTCGTCCGACCGGCCGCGTGCGCCGGTGCCGATCCGCCGGACCACGTCGCCGTCCGGCGTGACCTCGGCCAGCGAGTGCCGGGCCGAGTCGCTGACCAGCAGGTTTCCGTTCGCCAGCGGGATGGCCTTGCCGGGGAAGCGCAGCGCGGTGTCCGACTCGGCCGGCGGGACGTAGGGGCTGTCGCCGCGGCGCAGCGTGCCCTTCGCGTCGTGCGTGGCGATCAGCTCGTCGACCAGCCGGGACAGGCCCTCCGCGTGGCCCTCGCCGGCCATCGACGCGACCAGGTAGCCCTCCGGGTCGACGACCGCGAGCGTCGGCCAGGCCTTCGCCGCGTACTGCTGCCACATCAGCAGATCAGGATCATCAAGGACCGGGTGCGGTACGCCGTAGCGCTCCACGGCCGCGGCCAGCGCGTCCGCGTCGCGCTCGTGCTCGAACTTCGGCGAGTGCACGCCGATGATGACCAGGACGTCGCCGTACTTCTCCTCCAGCGGCCGGAGCTCGTCCAGCACGTGCAGGCAGTTGATGCAGCAGAACGTCCAGAAGTCCAGGATCACGATCTTCCCGCGGAGCTGGGCCAGCGTCAGATCGGCGCCGCCGGTGTTCAGCCAGCCGCGACCCCGAAGCTCGGGAGCGCGGACCCGGCCCTGCGGTGTGTTGCTCATGTTCTGCCTTCTTGCTGTTGACGGATCAGCCGGTGGTGGTGGTCTGCGCGCCCGCGCCCGCGCCGGCCGCCGGGGAGAGACAGATCGTCTCGCCGCTCGGCTCGTCGTTCAGGAACGGCTGGCTCGGGTCCGCGCACTGGTCCTTGCTCGGCACCCGGGACACGACGGTGAACGCGTTGGACTCCGTGCACTCCACGACCACCGCGATCTTGCCGTCCTGGCGGACACAGCCGCCGACCGGCAGATCCAGCGCGCCGGACGAGCTGCGCGACGACGCCATCAGCCAGACGATCAGCAGCGGCACCGCGACCAGCAGCGCGGCCACGATCACCACGACGATCAGCACGCCGCCGTTGCCGCTCTTCTTCGGCGCGGGCACCGGGTCCTTGGCCGGCTCCGGCTCGGCAGCCTTGAACTTGTCGAACGCGTCCTGGTCGACGTCGCCGTAACCACCGCCCGGAGGCGCGTCGAATCCGCCGCCCTGTGGCGCGTCGAAACCACCGCCCTGCGGCGCGTCGAAACCACCGCCCTGTGGCGCGTCGAAACC